>JAYUAV010000412.1:0-9443 GCA_043741175.1 Verrucomicrobiota bacterium | reverse complement strand
GGTACTCATAAACTTCTTTGCTTCCTCGTCCTTTCCTTGCTTGATGAGGTCGTTGTACATTCTGATTTCCTCATCACGTGCGACCTTATGAAGATCTTCCTCTTGGGGCTCGATGATTTTTTGCGTGATCAACGATTTAGAGATTTTGAAACTAAAGAAGAAGGTGCAGATCAGAACTACTGCGAATACTAGGTTGTATATTCGTTTGTATTGGCCTGCGTGCATAACGATTCATCGTATTATTCGGCTAGATTTTTAGCCAGCCTTTCCTTTTCCCATCGCGCATGAGCGCCTTCACACAAGTGATGGAATCCCATTGCCACGTTTTGTTTTTACCGCGAGCGCCAACCACAGCGCGCTGGCCACGATTAGCGCGACGGGCAAAATCAGAACGGCCTTTTGCAAATTTCCGCCGAACGAATCCGCAAGCCGCCCCACAATTTCAGGCGACCACATGTCGCCGAAGATGGCTACACGCCGATTGCTGCTGTGCATTTGTTGACGCCGTGATTGTCGTGCTCGCGCTCATCGCCATCATCGCGTTCGTGATCATGCTTGTCGTCATGTTCACCACAGTGAAATGGTCAAGGTGATGAAACTGGGAAAGCTGCTTTGAGCAGACGCGCCGCGTTCACCATTTCTTGCTGGATTTGGAGCCGTTGAAAGCGGATGTCCGCAGGTTCATTTGGCGTAGCCGGCCCGGGAAAGAACTGCGCGGCCTTCGTGGGAGCGAGTGAAGTCTCCGAATGAAAGTGTCGCTCCAGGCAGCGCAACGCGTCGGGACAGGCGGCATTCTCAGCGCGGGTTTCCTCGACAAATGCGGCGACAGCCGCTGCCGTTCCCCGGTCGTAATGTAAAAGGGTGTAGAGAATGTCAAAAGCGTCCTTACCCTCCTCGCGGTGCATAAAAGCGCGCAGTTTCATGGCGAGGAAGGTGCCGACTTCGCAAATCCGCACGGTTGCAGTTTGTGGATTGCCGGTGAAATCCATACCCGTGAGCCTCACCGTGCGGGCGGTTTTGAGAGCGCGGTTTATGCCGGGCAGGACATTGGCCACGATGTCATCAACGATTACGGTGCCGTGAGTATTCGGCGGAGCGTCGGTCAGGAAATCAATGGGGACGGAATAATCGCTAATCTTTTTCTCATACCTGACCAAGCCCTCCGGACTTGTGGTTTTGTGAAAGTCGTTCTCGATCAGAGCAAATTGCAGACTGGACATCCCACCCGCCGATGCACCGAGCGCAATGCCTATATCAGCGTCAATCGTCACCGGACGGGGAAGCACGCGCGGGGCAGTAACGTCCCCACAGATATAGCGTGGGACCAATCCACCGACGAGAACGAGATCGTCATGCCACGGTTCAAGGTTGGGCCAGATGGTGAACAGGGCGCTTTCTGCAAGGCCAACTTTCCGGGAATCATATTCGGTGTAGCTGTCGAATTTCATTTGCGGCAGAAGCCTTCCCAATTGCGCAAGGCGGCCGCCTGCTCCGGCCCGCGCAGTCCGGTTCTTTGCAGGTCGAGATAGATTTGAGCGTCGGTGACGAGTGACAAATCCTGAGCAGTTTGAGTTTCCAAAAAAACGCCTTCGTCCGTGGGAACATAAAGCCAGACTTTGCCAGCGTCGTTGACGGGGCGCAGGCCGAGTCGTTCCAAGGTGGCGGCTTCCGGGAGTCGCGCCACGTAGGCACTGGTCACCACGGGTTCGGTGTAGGGCTGACGCAACCAGCCCGCAATCCATTGAGTGAAGGCGATGGCCACGGATTGTTCTTTGGCCCAGGATTCTAGTTGATGGGCGATGTCGAGCGGACTGCCGCCGAAAGCGGTATAGCGCGTAGTGGTGGCGCGGCGGTTGAAATCATCCGCTTTCACCCAGGCATCAATCAGTCCCAGTGGATCACGTAGACGAAATTCGCGAGGGCTTTGTTTTTCGAGGAATCCTTGGCTGACGAGGTGCTGGACAATGCGCGACACCAGCCCGGAACTGGCCTTGGTGCGGGAAAGCAACTCACTCTGAACCCAGTTGCGGTCGCGGTCGGTAAGCAGACTGCGGATGATGCTGGCACTTTTTCCGACAAAAACATTGCGCGGCTCCAACTCAAATCGGAAGTCCCGTCCGTGCAGAGAGCGACGATCCACCAGCAAGCTTTCGGCGCGAAGATAAGCCCGCCCGTTCAGGTCAATCGCCGCCAGTCGTCTTTGGCGACAGAGGTCGAGAACACGAGGCGAAAGCTCCGGCACAACCAACAGTGGCGGATCCGAATCTTTCCAAGCCGCGATGATGGACTCCAGTTCTGGGATGCTTGGTTTCAGGGAGTAAACTGGTTGGAAACGATGATTGCGACCATCAAGAGTCAGAGCCACCCACGACAACTGATTCAGGGCAGAAGTTTCCGGCGGAATCTGCCACTTCAGTTCCGGCTCATCATTTATGAGTTGTCTGAAATGGTGAATCAATTCGCTTTCGTGGCGGATAACTGCCGATTTATTGAGGTCTACTGTGCTCATTTATGGTAAGAATATGCCTTTTCAGTGAAATAGCAACGCGTTCTTACTGAAAATGTCATCACTCACTGGCCAGTAAGAGTATGAAATATTGGTAAACTGAGTGTTCCGCCAAGCGAATCACTTCACGGCGAAACAGAATGGTGGGCGATCCCCCGCTTGGTTTTCACCGCGAGCACCAGCCACAGCGCGCTCGCAACGATCAGTGCCACGGGCAAAATCAGAACGGCCTTCTGCAGATTTCCGCCGAATGAATCCGCAAGCCGTCCCACAATTTCCGGCGACCACATGTCGCCGAATAGATGGATCGTGAAAATGGAAACTGCCATGGCGCTGGCGCGAAGATTTACGGGCGCAGATTCTAAGATGAGCGTGTTGACCGGGCCGGTGGAGAGGAACAGGAAGAACATCGCCGCCGCCAGAAACGTCATGGACAAAAACTGTGAGCTGGCGAGGAACGCCCCAAACGAGAGCGGTACGGCGGCCAGCACCGAGAGTCCGAGCGTCCATGCGTAGCCGGCGCGATTGCGCTTCTGCCACGCGGTCGCGGCGAATCCACCGATCAACGTGCCCACGAGTCCGGCGACCACAAGCACTGCGCCGAAAAATGTGGCGGCCTTGTCCACAGCCACGCCATGAGCGCGATGCAGAAACGTCGGCCCCCAATGTCCGAACGCACCGATCGCGAACGTGTAGGCTGTGTAGCCCAACACCACGAGCAGATAATCCGGGATGCGAAAGAGATTCAGGATGTCGCGGACGGATGGTCGTTTGGCCGCTTCCGCAGTCTTACCCTCGGCTTGGCCGCGTTTGGGTTCGGCGAATGGCAGCAGCACGAGCGCAAGGAACAATCCCGGCACGCCCGCCCAGATGAACGCGTGTCGCCAGCCCCATTTCGCAGCGATGAGTCCGCCAATGATCGTGCCTAGCGCCGCACCGACGGGAATGGCGACGTAGAAAATTGTCAGTGCGTTGTTTCGTTTCGCCGGAGGGTGGGTGTCAGAAATCAGACTCGGACTGATGGTGGCATAACTTGCTTCGCCAAGACCGACGAGCACGCGAAAACCGATCATCATCGCGAATGTCGCCGCGAACCCCGTCAGGACAGTGCCTAGACTCCACACAAAAATTCCGCCAGCGATAAGCCATTTGCGCGACCACCGATCACCGAGCCAGCCGAAGATCGGCGACGTGACGAAGTAGCCGATCATGAACGCAGTCACGAGTCGCCCGGCCTGACCGTCATTGATGCCGAGATCTTTTTGCAGCGGCGTCAATACTGCGGAGAGCACATAGCGGTCGAGGTAATTGAACAGGTTGAGGCCGGTGAGAATGGCCAGCATCCAAGCGGGCGAGAGTTGCTTGCGCGTGACGGGGGCTGGGGATTCCGAATTCACAAGCGTCAGTCCTTGAGTGGCACTTCCGGTTTGGGATCGGGCGGACGCATGGGTGTCAGTGCTGCCAGAATAGATTTTTGCACACCGGGATTGAAAAGGTTTCCCAAGTGTCCGCCTTTGGCGAAGACGGTCAATTGATTCGTGGAAAACGCAGAGTAGAGCCAGCCGAGGTCTTCGTCCGTCAGAAGAAAATCGTTTTGATTGACGATGACGCGGATGTTGGGGTTTGCGCGCAAGGGGGCTTCATACGTTCGCAAATCACCGGCCTTTTCCAGAGTCTCCGCAGTCGCGTCCATGCCGTGGGTCCAATAATAAGGGATCACGAACTTCTCGAAATAATCCTGGTAGGAATACTGGAGGATTTCCTGATACACGGGGTCGCGCCGGAAATTTTTGATCGGAAGTTGCAGGACTCCCTGACTATTTCGCCGCTGACTGGTGAAAATAATATCCCGCAGTATGAGTCGAAACGACAGGCCGATGAGAAACTTCGACTCGATGGCATCGAACGGCAGGGAGGTTTGCGGCGTGAGTGTGCTCTTGCTCAAGGCAGCGACTTTCAGAAATGTGTTCTCGATATTATCAGTCCGATTGGTGAGCGGCCAACCCAAGGGCGACTCGTAAAATTCGTCCAGTTGAGAAATCCCCTGTGCCATGCGCACGGGTGTGTTGATGGCGACGTAACGGTCAAACTTGATCAGCGGAGGAGCGAGATTACTTGCGAGCCTACGCGCGGGGACGCTCGCCCCACCTGACGGCGCATTGGTCGCTTCGTTCGCCGCGATGAACAAAGATTGGAGCGCACCCATGGAATAGCCCATCAGCGCTTTGTTGCCGAGCCGATTGGGATACAGCGCGTGCAGGCGATGATCAATTTCCGTCAGTGCGACATGCGCATCGTGACCGTCCACCGGCAGATAGGCCGGCAGTGCCGCTGTTGAAGCGTTTTCCATGAACTCGGAGTTGAAAGGGCTGCTGATGCACACGGCGGAGAAACCGTTTTTATAAACCAACTCCGCGAGCGCAATGGAGGTTTGAGCCAGCCGATGCGATCCGAGACCAGGCAGGATATAAACCACGTTCGCTTTTCCCGGTTGCAACCAGAACGTGAATTTTAATTTTTGACCCGTCGCAGGAATCAGAACAGAGCGCGTCGTGGCATGGCTGGGGAATTCAGGGTCTTTGTAAGTGAAGAAGACTGACTCCAACGTTTCCAGCGAGGCTTCGTCGGGTTTTCCCTTCACTTGAAAATCCGCCACGCGGTTCGCTCGCGCAAATGTCCACGCGTATTGAATCTCGGAATACGGGTCCATCGCGGCCTGACTGAAGCGCACGTATTCGCCCACGGTATCGGTGAGATCGTTATACATGACCGCGTAGTTGAAATAGGTATAGGGGCCGAGCCAAGTCAACGGATCGTTCGCGTCGAAGTCATACGGAGAAATATAGAGCAACGGATTGGCCGCGATGTCAGCGCCAAGACCGAGGGTGTCTCGCTCATTGCTCGGTCCATAAAGCGGCAGCATCAAATAACACGCCGGATCCCAGCCCCACTTGCCGAACGTCTGACCAAAATCCGCATCCGATTTCGGGATGTTCCATTTTGTTCCGACGTCAAAAATCCCAACAACTCCGACCGTGGTGTTGCAGACGAACCGGTAGGATTCATCACGCGCGCCGCTCCACTTGCCTTGAAGCACATTGTTTATCAAACGTCCTGGGTAAGTGAGGTTCTTGCCAAAATTACTGATGCCGGTGCGGATCGGTTTTCTGACAACGAACCTGTAAACCCTGCTGGTCGGTTTGACCACACCGGTCATGGCCGCCTTGTTAAATCCCCACATCACGCGGTTGAATGGTTCGAGCGGATCGGGGACGGGTTTGGGGAGCACAACCATTTCCGCCGAGGGCGATTTCGTGAAGTCTGCAACCTGCTCCAACGCATTGGCGGATGGAGAGAGGCTCAACGAGAATGCCATCAGTACCCAACCGTAAATTCTCCGGCACAGTTGGATTTTCAAGACGATTGCTTTCGTGAATGCGCGTGGGGAAATAGTTGTCCTGTCATCCAAGGAGGTAAGCACGAAGGACAAGCCAAGCCTATGGGGTGTTCACCTTATGGACGATTGGCCTGCGGGCTTCTGATCGCTGAAACGGTGTAAACCCCGCAATCCGAGCCAGATTGGTGTCGGGGGGCAGTGCCTCAAGATGCGCCCGATGACAATGATGTCTGCAAGAATCATTTGTAAAACACCGGACAAGTTTTTATGTATGCCTGCCGATCTCTTTCGCTATCGAGATTAGTGCGGGCGATGGTGCGGGCACTATGGGGTGTTTTCCCCATGAGGAATGAAAGCCTCATGGCATGGCTGGAAGCGGCTCATGGAACGCGCACCCGGTAAAACCGACTGGTGTTCAGGTTGGATGTATCCACGAAGGTCACAACTGAACCTGTGCCGACAAGATTTGTCAGCGTTTGCCAACTCGGATCGCTCAAGACGTTTTTGTATTCGATCAGGTAGCCCGCGCCGAGCTGGGTGAGAAAACCGAACCCAAACTTATTATTGGCTATGCCGGGGGCGATGATGACAGTCGGAAGTGATTGCGGAGTTACAACATCAACCCATTCTAAATTTGCGTCGGGAAAACCGCCGGATGAAGCCCCCACAAAAATTGCCAGATGGGGATTGTTCAGAGGTTGAATGACGCCACTCCCCAGCGCAATCCAGTTGACGCCGTCGAGCGAGTAATTGCCAATGATCATTTCCGTCGCCATGTCCCGATCCAGACGCAAACACAGATTCGTGGCAACCATAGTGTCGGTGGACTGAAGAATGGTGGCCGAGCCGCTGCTTTCCCGGACGAAGCTGACCTTGTTTCCGTTGTTGTAGATCCGCGTTATTTGCACATAGTTATTGTCATCCTGATACGCCACCAGTCCCGCTTGCTGGTAATTTTGCGTTGGCGCGAATGACAGTTTCAGCCGAAGACTCATCCAGTTGGCTGGCAGACTTCGGAACAAACTGTTCCTGGAATTATTCGCCGCTCCCCACAAGTCACCAGTATCGGCTGGAATCCGCAGCACGCCCGGATGTGCTGATTGATCAAAGCTCACCATCACGCCGGTGGTTTGTTCTGTGTCTCGTGCCGCCCCGGACGCCGCTTGTGCCAGGAAATCCCAGCCGCCCGCCAGCAGGTTGGCTCGGTTCGCGTAAGTGAAATCGTAATGCCCCATTCCTTGTGCGACCAGTTGATAGGTGGCGGTGTAAGTCGTGGCTGATGCCGGTGAGTTGATGACATGTGATGTCGCGCCGCCGTCCGACCAGGAAACAAATTGATACGTCGTGCCGCCGAATGTCTGCGGTGAAGCGACGCCCAGCGTGCGTTGCATTCCGACCACGCTGGTTATTGAAACCGGCGTCGTTATGGGCTGGCCATCCAATGTTGCCTGCAAACCCGGTGGGCTGGTAGCCAGAGACAAACTCACGGTGCGCGGCGTCACGTCTCGAAAACTGGTGTGCGTCTGTCCCGCCGAGTCGGTGACTGTTAGATTGATGCGATACCAGACATTGGCAGCGGTTTCACCTTGCGTTGGAATGACAAACGAGCCGGTCGTTACACCATTGAATGGCCCCGCGAAGGGATGCGTGTGGATGTCATGGTGAAAAACAATCGTCCAACTAAACGCAGCGGCGGACAAGTTGCCATCCTCGGTATCCGTGGCCGTGCCAGAAAATGAGATGGTATTGCCCGCATTGAACAAAGTGCCGTTCGTGGGAGATGTGATCGTGCCGAGCGGCGGATTGTTGCTGGAAACATACACATAGGCCGGACTACTGGTGATCGCGCCATAAGCATTGGTGACTACGCAGCGGAAGGCGACGCCGTTATCCGCAGCAGTGACGGACGCCAGCGTGTAAGAATTTGTTGTGGCGTTGGAGATGTTGGTGTTGCTGCGTTGCCAGCGATAGCTCAACGGTGAAGTGCCAGAGGCGGTCACGGTGAATGTCGCCGATTGCCCCGCTGCCACGGTTTGATTCACAGGCTGCTGCGTGATTTGGGGCGACTGGCTGCCGGTAGCACTGACGGCATACACCGTCCCGCTGCCCATCGCCAAATAGTAGAGGCGGCCATCAGCACTGACTTTCACATCCACAGGTGCATTGATGCCCGTGGCGAACGAAGTCACTTGGTTGCCGTTGGCTGGCTCCAATTTCCGAATCCAACCATTGACGTAGTCCGCAAAAAAATAAACTCCCGAATACGCGGCGGGGAATTGAGCGGTGGCCGGATTGTAAAAACTCCCGCCTGCGATGCAGTAGCCCGAGGTGCTGCCCGAACCATGTGAATAGCGGAAGATGGGATCGCGATAGCTGCCGTTAGCCGGGCTGCAAAAACCTTCGCAATTAGGCCAGCCATAATTCGCACCGGCGACTGCTTCATTGATTTCCTCCCAGGTGTCCTGCCCGACATCATTGATGAAGATGCGGCCCGTGCCGGGTTGCACGGCGAAGGTGAACGGGTTGCGCAAGCCCAATGCCCAGATCGCGCGGTTCGCGCCGGAGGCTGTATTGTAAAACGGATTATCCGTCGGGATCGAGCCGTCGGAGTTCACTCGCAGCATTTTGCCGAGCAGCGTGGTGAGTGACTGTGAATTGCTCGTGGTGGCGTTTTCACCCGCAGCGATGTAGAGCTTGCCATCACTCCCGAAATGGATCGCCCCGCCGTTATGGTTTTGCGCGCCGCCGAGAGTGTTCAAATCCAGGATGACGACTTCACTACCCGCGACCATGACATCGCCATTGGCCGTGAAACGACTGACTCGGTTGTGAACCGATGGTGACGTGGCCGTGTAGTAGATATAAACAAACTGGTTCACCGCGAAGTTCGGATCGAACGCGATGCCCAGCAATCCCCGTTCACCGCCTGCGCTCACCGTCACTGTGAGAAAGGGCGCAGCGAGCAAAACACCATTCTTGATGACCCGCAACTGACCGCCTTGCTGACAAACAAACAAGCGACCATCGGGCGCAAACTCCATCGCCGTGGGACTGGCGAGGCCCGTGGCGACAGCAGATTCGGTGAAACCGCTCGGCAGTGTGGCGGCTGCGGCTGAATGGAGGATTACCGCCATCGCGAGCAAACCGGCTGAAAACATTTTCCAAGAAACGAAAGCACGGAAGAAGCCGCGCGTTGCAGTGGGGATGTTGAAACCGTCGCTCTTCACCACAAGGACGAGATGGTGTGGATTTGCTTGGGATGGAAGTATGGCGTGGACGGATTCGCACGCCAGCAGGTTTTGGTTCTTAGTCATGGCCGGGCAAAGTAAGCAGGAAAAAAGCGCGGGCACTATGGGGTCTTCACCCCACAGTGAGTTCAACCCCGGCACATCATGTCGCGCGAATACAGACGCCCCAGACCTCATGCCCACTGCCCTCGGCGCGCGGCCTTCAGGCCGCTTCAACGCCCGAGTGTCAGTGGATGAAATGCTTGGCCTGCGTGCTTCCGGACGGTGAAGCGGCGTAAACGCCGCGCTCCGA
>JAYUAV010000411.1:0-13174 GCA_043741175.1 Verrucomicrobiota bacterium | reverse complement strand
TCCGCGAGCGTCGCTGTGTCGTCGCGCTGCCGCTCAAGTGGGCATTGGCCGCGCACGTCAAAGTTCCGCAACTGGCCGAAGCGGATGCTGCGAGCTTTTTGCAACTCGAAGCCGAACGCAGTTTCCCGTGCGATGTCGCCACGCTCATCACGGCCACGTCGCGTTGCAAGCCGTCGGGCGGCGAGGAGCAGGCGACGTTCGTTGGAATGCCGCGTGGCCATGTTGCTGAGTTGGAAGCTGCGTTGCGCGCTGCGGGGTTGAAGCCGGAAAGTTTTTCGCTCGGCATCACCGCGTTGCGACGTCCCGCTGCCGACACTGCGCTGGCGCTGACGATTGGCGAGAGTCATGTGGGTTTGCAGATCACGAGCGGCGGCGGCGTGCTGGTGTTGCGCGCGTTGGAAGGCGCGGTGGAGAACACCGGCGGACGCGTCACGCTGCACACGGATGTGATCGCGCGCGAGTTGCGGATCACGCTGGGACAACTGCCGGAAGCGGCGCGCAATTCGTTGCGGAGCGTGCGCGTGTTCGGACCGCGTGAACTGGCGCAGGAGTTGGCGACTGAATTGCAACGTCGCTTTAGCGCGCTGAATCTGTCCGTGGATGTGGTGACGCGTTACGAGGCGAAAGAATTCGGCGTGAGTGCGCCGATGGATGCACCGGTCTCAGCGGCGTTCAGTCTCGCGGCGGAAAAGTTGGCGGGACGCCCGGCGGCGTTTGATTTTCTCCCGCCGAAAGTTTCGCAGTGGCAGCAGATGATGTCGCGCTACGGCACGGGCAAGTTGCGCAAGGTCGGATTGGTTGCGGCGAGTGTTGTCGGACTTGTGGCCGTGGCGTTTCTCGTTCAGCAAATCATCTCGTGGCATTTCCAATCGCGCTGGGCGGACATGAAAGCGCAAGTCACGGAGTTGGAAGCAACGCAGGCGCAGATCAAACAGTATCGCCCGTGGTTCGACGAATCGGCGCGCAGCCTGAGTATTTTGAAGCAACTCACGCAGGCATTTCCAGAAGACGGCGTGGTGACGGCGAAGACGATTGAGATCCGCGAGGCGAATCTGGTGACTTGCACCGGCACGGCCAAGGACATGAATTCGCTGCTGGCCGTGCAGAAGAAACTTTCGGCGTCGGGCAATGTTGTGGATGTGAAATTGAATCGCATCCAGGGCAAGTCGCCGATGCAATTCACGTTTGATTTCCGCTGGGTGGAAGGAGGCGCACATGCAAATTAAGAATCGTCAGCAGTTGCTCATCATTGTGGCGGGAACGGCTTTTGGATTGTTGATTGCGGACGCGCTGATCTTCACACCGCTGACCACGGCGTGGAAAGCGCGCTCGGTGCGGATCGCGGACTTGCGGAAAAAGGTGGACGAGGGTGGAAAACTTTTGAAGCGCGCGGACGCGCTTAACTCGCGATGGTCTTCGATGCAGACGAATGCGCTGCCCCACAACAACTCGGAGGCGGAGCAAAAAGTTTTGAGCAAGTTCGATGAGTGGTCGCGCGATGCGCGCATCAGCGTGAACTCCATCACGCCACAATGGAAACAGGAACGCGACGAAGCGTATCAAACGCTGCAATGCCGGGTGGACGCGGCGGGATCGGTGGGCACGTTGGCGAAGTTCCTGTTCAACGTGGAGCGGGATGCGATGGCGTTGAAGATCGAGTCGGTGGAGATCACGTCGCGCGACAAGGACGGAGCGAATCTATCGTTGGGGTTGCAGATCAGTGGTCTAGTTTTGAATGGGGCGGAGGAGAAGCGATGAATGCGATGAAGTCTAAAGTCTTTGGTCTAAAGTCTAAAGTCATCGTGGCTCGGATGCTTGTCGTGATGGCGGCGGTTGTGAGTTGCTCACTGAATTCTTTTGCTCAATCCACCAATGCGCCGACGAAGCTGACTTACGATTCGTTCCGCACGATTGGCGACCGGAATATTTTTAATCCAAACCGCTACGCGCGCGGGTCGGGTCGCACGAATACGCGGGCGAGTTCAACGCCGGCGTCGCGCGTCGAGTCGTTCACGCTGGTGGGCATCATGGCTTACGAGAAGGGTTGGTTCGCGTTCTTCGATGGAACGAAGAGCGACTACAAGCACGCGTTGCAGGCGAACAGTGCCATTGGGGAATTCAAATTGGTTCACGTCACGTCGGACGCGGTGAAGATTGTCGGGGGAACAAACTCGTTTGATCTCAAGGTCGGGATGCAGATGCGCCGCGAGGATGAGGGCGAATGGTTTTTGAGCGAAGGCGGAGACGCGCCTCGCAAGCGGATCGTCTCCACGCGCACGCGCACGCGCGGCGGCTCTCAAGGCGACAACACAACAGTTGTGAGCAATGATGCGAGGGCTGGCGTGGCCGAGCCTGAAGTGGTGGTCATTGAAGGCGACACCCCGAGCGAGGCTGCGACGAGTGAGGCTTCAAGCAGTAATGGCGACACAACAGTTCAACCCGAAGCCGACAGTGGCGGGATCACGGATCCAGTTCTTTTACGATTGATGGAGGCAAGGAACAGAGCATTAAATAATAACCGATGAAAACGACACAACTTCTCACATTGCTTGGCGTGATTGCCTGCACTTCCGCGCGGGCGGCGGATGAAATTTCCACCAACGCTCCCACTGCAACGACTGTTGCCGCAGCGGAAACTCAAGCGACTAACGCACCCGTGGTGCTCGCGAACGGCGAGCCGGGTTTGCGGATGAACTTTCGCGGCGCGTCGCTCGATCTCGTGTTGAATTATCTCAGCGAGGCGGCGGGGTTCATCATCGTGCTGGATACGAAGGTGACGGGGAAGATTGACGCGTGGAGCAATCAACCGTTGAGCAAGGACGAGGCGGTGGACTTGTTGAACTCGGTGTTGAACAAGAATGGTTACGCCGCCATCCGTCACGGACGCACACTCAACATCGTCAGCAAGGAAGAAGCGAAGACGAAGGATATCCCCGTGGTGCTCGAAAGTGATCCCGAAAAGATTCCGAAGACCGACGAGATGGTGACGCAGATCATGCCGGTGAAGTTCATCGAGGTGACGCAACTGATCAAGGATTTGCAACCGCTCGTGGCGACGGCAACGACGATGACGGCGAACGAGGCGGGCAACTCAATCATCATGACGGACACGCGCGCGAACATAAATCGCGTGGCGCAGATCATCCGTGCGATTGATCAGGGCGCGGAGGATGTGACGGAGGTGCAAGTGTTCAAGCTGGAGTTTGCCGACCCGACGGAGATGGCGGCGTTGCTGACGAGTTTGTTTGCTGACAGCGGCGGCGCGAGCGGGAGTTCGACGACGCCTCAGTTTGGCGGCGGACGCGGCGGTGGGTTCGGTCGGTTCTTTGGTGGTGGATTTGGTGGCGGTGGTGGTGGAGATGCAGGAGGTAATGCACAAAACCAACGCATCAAGAAACGCGCAAAGGTGACGGCGGTGGCGGATGCGCGGACGTCATCGGTCGTTGTGAGTGCGACGAGCGGGTTGATGAGCCAGATCGCGGAGATGGTGAAGCAGCTTGATGCGAATCCGGCGAAGAAGCAGAAGGTTTATGTCTATCAAGTGAACCCCGGCGATGTCTCGCAAGTGCAGCAGGTGTTGGAAGACATGTTCGCTTCCAGCAGCAATAACCGGAACAACAGCCGCAGTTCTTCGTCGCAGAATGCGCTTCAAAATCGAGCGAACCAGAACCAGACAACAACCAGCACGACTTCAGGCTTCGGAACGGGAAACAATCAGCAACGCCAGCAGAACCGATAACTCTCACGAACGCGAAAAATTTTATGCGAAGCAACCAACTATTCCTCGCGCTGGCTATCGGACTGGGTGTGGCGTTCTCAGCGTCCGCGCAATTTCCCGGCGGTGGCGGCTTTGGTGGGTTCGGCGGCGGCCAAAACCGTCAGGGCAGCACCAGTTCGTCCAGCACGCGCCAATACAACAACAGCACACAGGTCGGCAGCGCGACCATCTCAAGCGATCCTGAAACAGGCCGCATCATCGTGATCACCGACGAGGAAACGAGCGTACACATCAGCCAGGTGATCTCGAATCTCGACATCCCCAAGCCGCAGGTGTTGATCAAAGTCGTGTTCCTCGAAGTGACCTACAACAATGGTTACGACATCGGAGTGGATGCGGGGTTCAACGGTTATTCCGTTGGAAACGGCGGGAGCAAGTCCACTCTATCGGGCGCGAATGCGTTCGGTGTATCCGGTTTGGCGAGTGCGGCGACGAATGTGAATGCGTTCAAACTACCCATCTCTGCGTTCGGAACTGTCCCGCCGGGCGCGGGTTTATATCAAGTTCTCGGCAACGACTATCAGGCCACGCTTCGCGCCATCGCGACGGCTGGAAAAACAGAAGTCCTCTCGCGTCCGTCCATTCTCGCGCGGAACAATCAACCTGCGACGATCACCGTGGGTCAATCCGTGCCGCTGATCAACTCTGTGCGTTACGACAACTTCGGCAATGCCATCAACTCGGTGAGTTACACCGACGTGGGAATCATTCTCAAAGTCACGCCGTTTATTAGCGCGGATGGATTGGTGGAGATGATCGTCTCGCCAGAGATTTCTTCGCTCACGGATCAGTCGGTGACGATTGCCGCTGGTGTGAGCGTGCCCGTCATCGCCAAGCGGTCGGCAGATACGGTGGTCGTAACGCCGAACGGACAGCCAGTGATCATCGGTGGGTTAATGCAGAACAACAAGACGAGCGGCGAGAGCAAGATTCCGATTCTGGGCGACATTCCTTTGATCGGGAATTTGTTCAAACGAAAGAACAAGAACACGAGCAAGACGGAGTTGTTGATCTTCCTCACGCCGCACATTGTTGAAACACCGTCGCAACTTGTGGCGTTGTCCGAGAAGGAACGCGCCGCAGCGGTATTGCCGAAAAAAGCCTTTTCGGAACAAGACATGGATCAGTTTCTGAACGAGCTGCCGAAGAATCCTGAAAAGAAAAAAGGGGAGAAGTGAGACTGAGGGAATGGTCAATGTTCAAGGAGCGCGACTCCGGTCTCCCTCGCCCGTTCGGAAGGGGAAATGGCCGGGGTGAGGGGCGTGCCTGTGGATTTACCATTTTGCGTCCAAGTGTTGCTTGGCGATATCAAGCCGATGTTTGTACGTCGTCTGATTCATTATGCCTTTCCCCTCATCCTCAATCCCTCTCCCCTTCCGAACGGGCGAGAGAAGCTGCGTAGCCATGGAATCACACCGCCGCAGAGTTTGGGTTTATGGGTTGTTGATCGCCGCGTGGGCGTTGATCCTCGGCTGGCAGGTGGTGGAACATTTGCGTGTGGAGTCGGCGGCCAAGGCGGAACTTCGCAATCGCGCCAAAGATATTTCCACCACGGTCGGCATCGTGTTGCGCTCGCAACGTCGCTTCGGCGTCATCTCCAAGGAACGCATCGAGCCAGCGCTGGCGGGACTCGTGCGACCCGATGAGTTGAGCGCGGTGGCGTTGCTGAATGCAACGGGCGACATCGTGGCGTCTGCGCCGACAAATTCCGATCTGCACGTCAAAGCCACGTCGCGCCAGCCGGAATTGTGGGAGGCGGACTCGGTCACGATCATGAATCTGGTGGACTTGGGATCAACCGTTTCGCCCGACACTGATAACACCAATCCACCCATCGTTCTCTCGCGAGAAAATTTTACGCGCAACGGCGAGACGAATCGTCCGCCATCGGATCGGGAGTTTCGGCCACCATCACCTGACGGAACAAATGCGTCGGGAGAATTTCAATCCAGCACAAATCGTAATCGCGGCTCGCGCGGAGGCGACGGGGACCGACGGTCGAGGTTCGGTCGTCCGCCGTGGATGAGTGAAGCGGAGTACAAGGCGATGATCGAGAAGCAGGGGGTTCACAGCTTCTTGATCGTGCTGTCCACGCGCACGGTTCAGGAAGCGACGCGACGCGATCTTTGGCTGCGATTCGTCATCATCGCGTTCACGACGCTCTCCGTGGCGGGGTTTGTTCTCGCGTGGAGAAACATTCTCAAGACGGCTGAACTTCAAATCCGACTCGTGCGGGCGAGCGAGATGAATTCGCATCTCAAGGAAATGAATCTCGCCGCCGCCGGCCTCGCGCATGAGACACGCAATCCGCTGAATATCATCCGAGGCCTCGCACAGATGATCTCGAAGCACGCCGAGACATCCGCCGAGACACGACAACGCTCCGTGGAGATCGTGAACGAAGCGGATCGCGTGGCGGCGCAACTGAACGAGTTCATCAATTACTCCCGCCCGCGCGAGGTGCGTCGGGCGACGGTTCAACTCAACAACGTGGCGAGCGAAGTCGTGCGTGCGTTGACCTACGACATCGAGGAGAAGAAGATTTCACTCCAGATCACCGGTGACGCGCTCGCCATCCAAGCGGACGAACAACTCTTGCGGCAGGTCGTGTTCAATCTGCTGTTGAACGCGGTGCAGGCTGTAGGTGAACGCGGAGAGATCGAGATCCGCATCACGAAGCATGGCTCAACCGAAGTGGTGTTTGAAGTGTGCGACAACGGGCCGGGAGTTCCAGCGGAGCAACGCGTGGAAATTTTCAAACCGTACTTCACCACGACGCAAAAAGGAACGGGGCTGGGGCTGGCTGTGGTGCAGCAAATCTGTCTAGCGCACGGATGGGAAATCCGGTGCGAAGCGAACACACCGTGCGGGGCGAGATTTAAGATCACAGGGATGATGATTGTGGCGGGTTGAATTCAACATCCGTCCGTGTAGCCGATTGAACTCGGATTGACCCCGCGTGTATAACTCCGCACACTTCGCCCATGCCGAATCGAGGCAAACTTGCTGATTTTGTCGAGTGGTGCGAGAAACACATCACTGGTGACGAAAAAGGTCAGGCGCAAATCTTCCTCGACCGGCTTTTCCAAGCCTTCGGTCAGTCTGGATGTCTCGACGCAATTGAGAACTTCGATTAGAATTCTACTCCACGAATGAGCGAATCCGACTTTCTTCACGAAGAACCGCCCGCATACGGCGGTGGCGGCAAACCATCTCCAGTGCTGGAGTATTTGCGAAAACTGGAGCGTGCTCTCAAGCGTGGCGATTCCACAGAGCACACACATCGCCCGGCACTCAAAGAGCTGCTCGAAGCGCTCAACGAAAAGATCATTGCCACCAATGAACCCAAGCGATCGAATTGCGGTGCGCCCGATTATGTCATCTCTCGCAAACGCGACCAGCTTTCCCTCGGCTACGTGGAAGCCAAGGACGTTGGCGCGGACCTTGCCGACATCGAGCGCAGCGAGCAACTGAAGCGCTACCTCGCCTCGCTCTCTAGCCTGCTGCTGACGGACTATGTTGAGTTCCGCTGGTTCGTGGATGGGAAGAAGCGCGAAACCTTCCGCCTCGCCACTCTCACCGCTGGCGGCAAGCTCACGCCCGTTTCCCCTGAAGAACTCGAACGCGCCCGCCATTTGATCGAGAGCTTTCTGGCGCAACGCCCAGTGGACATCAACTCCGCCGAAGAACTCGCCCGCCGCCTTGCCAATCTCACTCACGTCATCCGCGACATCATTATCGGCGCGTTTCAAACGGGTGCGGCCTCCCAGCAATTGCGCGATTGGCGCGATGCCTTCGCCGCCACGCTGCTACCCGAACTCGCTCCGCACCCGGACGCAGCCAAGGAGGCGGAAGCCGTCAACGAATTTGCCGACATGTTCGCGCAAACCCTGACCTACGGATTGTTCAGCGCCCGCGCCGCCAGCCCGGCAGTTAAATTCTCACGCGAGAAAGCTCAGAAGCTCATTCCGCGCACCAATCCTTTTCTCCGCACCTTCTTCGAGCAGATCACCGGCGCGGCCTTGGACGACGAACCATTCGCCGGGTTCGTGGAAGATTTGATCCAGACGCTGGCGCACGCGGACATGGGGCGCATTCTTGAAGACTTCGGCAAACGCGGGCGCCGCCGCGATCCCGTGGTTCACTTCTACGAAACCTTCCTGCAAGCCTACGATCCAAAGTTGCGGGAACTGCGCGGCGTTTATTACACGCCTGAGCCGGTGGTGAACTATATCGTCCAGAGCATTGACCGGCTGCTGAAAGACAAGTTTGGAATCAAAGCCGGGTTGGCCGATCACTCCAAGATCACCACCACGCGCAAGGAAGGCGACAAAGAGATCAAAGAGGAGACGCATCGCGTGCTGATTCTCGATCCGGCCACGGGCACCGCCACGTTTCTTTACGCCGTGCTCGATTTCATCCGCTCGCAATTTAAGACCAAGAAGAATGCGGGCCAATGGGGCAGCTATGTCCATGAACATCTGCTGCCGCGCTTGTTTGGGTTTGAACTCCTGATGGCGCCGTACGCCGTGGCGCATTTCAAGATCGGCCTCGCGCTGGCTGCGATGGATGAAGATCCGCTCTTCCGCCAGCAATGGAGTTACGAACCGCAGGGCAACGAGCGCGTGAACATCTTCCTCACGAACACGCTGGAAGATTTGGAGCATACCGCCTCGCAACTCGGCCCATTGCGCGCCCTGAGTGACGAGGCCAACTCCGCCTACGAGGTCAAGCGACACAGGCCGGTGCTCGTCGTGCTCGGCAATCCGCCGTACTCCAACTTCGGTCAGCAAAATCGCAATCCTTGGATTCTGAACCTCCTTGAAGATTACAAGCGCGGGCTGAATGAGAAGAAGCTCAACCTCAACGATGACTTCATCAAATTCGTCCGCTGGGCACAGTGGCGCATTGAGCAGACCGGCAGCGGCATCATCGGTTACATCACGAACAACGTCTATCTCGACGGCCTCACGCATCGGCGGATGCGCGAATGTCTGCTGGAAACCTTCGACGAGATTTACATCGTCAATCTGCATGGCTCATCCAAGAAGCAGGAAAAAGCCCCGGACGGAACCAAGGATGACAACGTGTTCGACATCACGGTGGGGGTTTCGATTGTGCTGTTCGTGAAGCTGCCGCCGGGCGCGAAGAAGGGAAGCAAGTCGCTGGCAACCGTTCGTCATGCGGACTTATGGGGACGCCGCGCGGACAAATACGAATGGCTGGACGACCACCACACGGATAACACGAAGTGGAAAAAGCTCACGCCAACTGCGCCGGGGTTCTATTTTGTGCCAAGGGATTCTTCGCTGGAAAAGGAATACACATCTTGGTGGAGTGTCCGAGATTCATTTCCAGTCTCCGGTAACGCAATCAAAACTGAAAGAGATGGTGTTTGCATCCAATTCAGCCAGGAGGAAATCAATAGGGTCATAGGCGAATTCAAGACACGGGGAGTGGAAGAACTCCGACGAGAATTTGAACTTGGACCAGACAGCCGGGACTGGTCAATCGAACGCGCTCAAGCTGATGTCCGAGATCACGCAAAGAAGCAGCTTACTTTTCCAATCGTTTATCGTCCGTTCGACGTTCGTTACACTTGGTATAGCGGGCGCGGGAAGGGTTTCATAGGAACTCCTGCAAGTGGCTTAATGCAGCACATGCTCCAAGAAGACAACTTGGGATTGTGCTTTCTGCGTCAGACAAGGCGTGGGCAGATAGATGGCTTTTTTGCGGTTCAAGACATCGTTTGTAAAGACGTTGTGTCGCCTTTTGATATTGGCACTGTCTTTCCGCTGTATCTTTACCCGAATGGCAAACTGCCGGAAGAAGACCTGTTCGCGCACGACAATGGCCGCCGCCCGAACTTGAGCGCCGAGTTCATCAAGGAGTTCTGCGAAAAGCTGGAGGTCAAGTTCGTGCCGGAGGGTCTGGGCCGCCCCGGCAAACGCGAGGTCGGGCCGGAATTGATTTTCCATTACGCCTACGCCGTGTTTCACAGCCCGACGTATCGCGAGCGGTATGCGGAATTCCTGCGTGCCGACTTTCCCCGCCTGCCCATCGCCAGCAATTTTGAGTTGTTCCGCACCCTAGCCGGTTTCGGCGGCGAGTTGGTGGACTTGCACGCGCGCGGCAAAGGCGAGCCAAAGGGAATCGGTTTCCCGGTCAAGGGCGACAACGTGATTGAAGAAGTCCGCTACCAAGCCCCGCAAGGCAAAGAGTCGGGCCGCGTCTGGATTAACGACCGGCAATACGCGGAAGGCGTGCCAGAATCAGCGTGGACATTTCCCATTGGCGGCTACCTACCCGCGCAACGCTGGTTGAAAGACCGCATCGGGCGCACGCTGGGTTTCATCGAGCAGGATGAATACATGCGCATGATCTGGGCGTTGATGGAAACGAAACGGCTGATGGGCGAGATAGACGCCAGCATTAAACAACACGGCGGCTGGCCGTTGAAATAAGGCAAGCCGAGCAAGAACATGAGCCCCTTCCACTCAGGAATGAATCATTGGCAGCGCCAGTGGTTGAGTGATCGGCTGCACAAGAAGCACCAGAATCCTCCACCGGCAGAAATCTCTCCTCCCATCCACGCCACGAAACCGAAACAGGCGAGAACACGGAGACCGAAACAGAAAACTCCCGCCGAGAATGAAGTTTAGTCAAAAATCATCCCGCCGTGCGGCGGATGATTTCTGCGAGTGATGTCTGCGGGCGGAAGCCGGTTGTCTTCGCGAGTTTTTCCACGACGGGTTTGCGGCGGCGCATGTCGTCGAAGCCGGGAGCGTAGGCTTCCGAGTAAGGAATGAATTCCACCTTCGATTTCGAGCTGAGCGTTTCGATGACGCGTTGTGCGAGTTCGAGGATCGTGACTTCTTCCGTGCCGCCGATGTTGAAGATGTTGCCTCGCGCTTCGGGAGAATTCTGCAAACGCACCAAGGCTTCCACCGTATCCAGCACGTAGCAGAAGCAGCGGCTTTGTTTGCCGTCGCCGAACACGCGCAATGCTTCACCGGACTTGGCCGCTGCGATGAAGCGCGGCAGGACCATGCCGTAACGCCCGGTCTGGCGCGGGCCGACGGTGTTGAACAGGCGCACGATGACCACTGGCAACTCACGCTCCTTCGCGTAAGCGAGCGCGAGAAATTCATCCATCAACTTCGAGCAAGCGTAACCCCATCGGGAATGTTGCGGCGGGCCGATGAGCAAATCGTCGTCCTCGCTGAACGCTGGCTTCTCGCTCTTGCCGTACACTTCAGACGTGGACGCGATCAGGATCGGCACGCGATTCGCCGCAGCCGCTTTGAGCAACACCTCCGTCTCATGCAGGTTGGTTTCCAGAACGTGGATGGGCGATTTGACGACGAGATCAACACCCACCGCAGCCGCGAGGTGGAATATGGATTCAGCATTGCGGACAAGTCCTGGCAACTCGACGCAGGTGGAAACTTTCCCTGCAATGACGCAGAGATTTGGATTGGTTGCGACGGCTTTGAGATTGTCGCGGTGGCCGGTAGAAAGATCGTCCAACACGACCACGCGCTTGCCATCCGTGAGCAGCCGTTCGACCAGATGCGAGCCGATGAAGCCCGCGCCGCCGGTCACCAAGACGTGAGGGGAGTGAGGATGGAGGATGGAGGATGGAGGATGGCTCATGTTATTTCGATGCGGAGCGGCAAAAGTCGTCCGCACGCTCTATTGTATTGTTGATCATGCCTCCAAGAGATTGCCATGCTTTATCATGCTCCTGATGTTGCACAGCGGTGATGTAGCCGCAATCCAATGCATCGTCCAACCATGACTGTGTTTCTGTGGTTTCACCGAGCGCATTCGTCAGCTTGCTCACAAACGCCGCCGGGTAACGCCGATGCCCCCACGCCTCTGCGATCATGGATTTGACAGCGCGCGATGAGCGGCGGATTTGATCCGTGAGGGAATACCTTTCTTTACGCGGAAAAGTTTGCGTCAGTTTGAAAACCCGTTGCGCTTGCTCACGCGACTGCTGATAAAATTTCAACTCACGAAAACTTCGGATGATTGCCATAAATTCGCCTTTCGTTGCCGAACGGATTGTCGCTTGCCATCCTCAATTCTCCATCTTCCATCCTCTGTCTTTACTCCAACGCCTTCGCCACAGCCTCGGCCAGTTTTTGCCTGTAAGCAGGATCGGCAACGCGCCGCGCTTCATCGGGATTGGAGAGATAACCTGCTTCGATAAGAACGGCCGGACGATTGTGACCTTGAAGCACATCCAGGAAACGCGCGTGTCTGACGCCGCGATCCTTCTGCCCGTTGACTTGTAACAGCGTGCGTTGAAGTCGCACGGCATAGCGCAAATTATCTGCGTCATGAGCGTTGTTCGGAAACACCAGTCGCGCGTCATCGGCATAACCACGCGTCAATGACGACGGCATGCCCGCTGGAGTCAGGCAATATGTTTCCAATCCGGCTGGGCTTTGGCTTCCATCGCCTGTGGCGTTGAAGTGGAGGCTGAGAAAAAGATCGGCGTCCTGCGCTTCCGCAAACGCTACACGATCAGCCAACGATAGAGTCACATCGTTTGTCCTTGTGAGCATGACGCGCCATCCGCTTTGCTCAAGCAGTGGCACAAGACGTTTTGCCCAATCGAGCGTGTAATCCTTTTCATACCGTCCAGTTGCCACATTGCGGGTACCCAAATTAGAACCACCGTGCCCTGGATCAATCATCACGAGACGATTTGCCGGCGTAGAAACAGAGACGCCATGCGCGAGCGGCTCAAGCAGTTTCTTGATGTCGAGTGCGTGAAGAAAAATCTGGTCGCCGATTTGTTGCGGCATGAAACCGAGACGCACTTCCAATCTATCCCAGTAGGCGACGAGGCTGTTGGCTTGAACCACGAGACTTCCGTGGGGCGTCCGGACAGAGTGCGCGGGGTTGGGTGTGAGCGGAATGGTTCTCAGTGAGCCGAGTCCGTTCTGCAACGCCCAGCGATTGAGCGAAACCATGCCGGACTCCGCCGTGGAGAGCGGCGCGGGTGTTGGGCGTGAGGGTGAATTGGTTTTTGTAGATTGAACAGGCGGCGGTGTGGGGCGTTGAGGGATTGTTCCCTCGATCTCGTGAACCGGGCCGAGTTCGGAATCCCAATCCGGCGGCAGCGGTTGGGTCGGGTCCACGCGCGGCGGCATGGAGGAGCAGCCCGCCATGACCACGGCAGCGCAGCAAAGGATCAACAGAGATTTTGACACCCGGCAATTGTGCGAATGAAGCAAGCCGACTCAAGCTTTTCTCTGGATGTCGCGAGGGTGTGATTAAAGTCTAATGCCTTTCGGAAATACCCGAACGGCTGGGCTGTGGTATTGACGGAGCGCCGGTCTGCGACCGGCTTTGCGGTTGGAAACCTTCGGCCCGTGTAGT
>JAYUAV010000410.1:0-3857 GCA_043741175.1 Verrucomicrobiota bacterium | reverse complement strand
GCTGAAAAGAATGGCTGTGTGATCGTCACCAAGGATAGGATTTCATCAGCTTGAGTCTGCAAAGCGGGATGAAGAATCAAGTGGTGTGGGTGAGGTTGGGAAATTGCCGGACACCGGCATTGCTGGCGGCTTTTGAATCTGCATTGCCCAAAATGGTTCAGGCATTACAACAAGGTGATCGTGTGGTGGAACTAAGATGAAGTGTCGCCGCGTAATCCTCCTCGGCCAAGAAAGCATCCGCGACGTGATCCTGTTCTCGCAGTTGAAGCCAAAGTGATCTTGAACCGCTAATCTTCGCTGATGGAAATTGATCAGCGTGGATGAGCGAAGAGTAGCGGTTTAATTCGGGAGTTGAAACCAACACACAGCACAACCAGACTTAAACCATGAAAACCATCCTCGCCGCTCTGCTCATCAGTGTTTCCACAATCGTCAGCTTCGCCGCTGAAACCAACGCCGTGACGGTCAGCCCGTCCGTCGCCAAAGATTCGCGCTGTTTCGAAATGCGCACCTACTACGCCGCGCCCGGCAAGTTGGAGGCGTTGAACGCCCGCTTCCGCGATCACACCTGTGCGCTGTTCAAAAAGCACGGCATGGAAAACATCGGCTACTGGATTCCCGCCGATGCCGACAAAGGCGCGACCAACAAGCTGGTTTATATCATCGCGCACAAGAGCCGTGAGGAAGCGAAGAAGTCTTGGGCGGCGTTCAGCACCGATCCCGACTGGAAGAAGGCTCAGAAGGAATCTGAAGTGAACGGCAAGCTCGTAGAAAAAGTTGAGTCAGTTTATTTGTCCGCAACGGATTACTCGCCGGTGAAGTAAGGAGCGTGGTCGTCCTCGGCCACAGCAACTCACGCCGGAGAGAAAGGTTCACGCAGTGTCTCGACACCATTACAAGGGGGAGTCCCTGCGCCGAGGACGGGCGCACTCCGGGGTCACCGTTCCTTCGAGCGCGTGAATTGGACTTCTGGCCGATAGACCACTCGCACGAGCAGATCGCCGCGTCCGCCGCGCGTCTTGGGCAAACCTTCACCCGGCACGCGGATGATTTCGTTGCGCTCAACACCGCGCGGGATTTGCACGCGCACTCTTGAGCCGCCCGCAGTCGCGACCATCTCCGTTCCACCCTGCGCTGCGCGTTGGGAACTGATGCGGAGGTCGCACCGCAAATCTGAACCACGCACTTTGAAACGGAAATCCGGGCGAACTTTTACTCGCACGAGAACGAATCCGCCACCGGATGCATTCGTTCGCGGCAGCTTGAACTTTGCGCCGGGCGCAGTTTCCGGCGGGACGACGAGTTCGTAGGTTTCCGGGCCGTCGGGATTCGAGGGGTCGCTCACGCGCACGTCGAGTTTTGTTCCGCGCAAGAATTCTTCGATGCGGAGATGCAAGTCTTGAGAAATGTTGCGTTGAGTTTTCGTTTTGTGAACAGGTTGCTTCTCGCGGGCGCAACGCTCGTCATCGTAGGTTTTACGTTGGACTGGATCACTCAGGATTTCGTAAGCAGCGTTGAGGGACTGCGTCTGCGCGATGGAATTGCGCGAGCTGCGATTCACGTCGGGGTGCAGTTGCTTGGCGAGCAAACGATATGCAGTGCGGATTTGGTCGTCGGTGCAATGACGATCCAATCCGAGCGTGGCGTAATGATCAGGCAGAGGAGTGTTCACGATATAAAATCAGCGTGAAGCGTGAGCCATTTGCGCGAGCAGCAGGGCGATGTAAGGCAAGTCAGCAGGCGTGGTGACTTTGGGATTCGGCGCAGCACTCGTGACGAGGCGCACGGGTTGGCCGATCAACTCACATGCAGCGGTGTCGTCCGTGATGTGGAGATTGCGGGCGCGGACTTCGGCGAGCGCACGTCGGATGACATCCACGCGAAACGTCTGTGGTGTTTGCACGACTCGAAGCCGTGAGCGATCTACGTTTTTGGAAATGGTATTGCCATCGGAGGTTTCTTTGACGGTGTCGGTGACGAGTTGCGCGGCAACGGCTGCGCCGGTTTCTCTCGCAGCATCAAGTGTGGCAGCGATCAACTCCAACATGGTGCAAGGCCGCGCGCCGTCCTGGATGGCGACGAGTTTTGCCGATTGTGAGAGTGCTTCGAGACCGTTCCAAACGGAGTCCTGACGTTCTGCGCCGCCGATGACGAAGCGGTGTGGTTTGGTGAGTTTGAATTGTTGTGCGAGTTCAGCGAACGCGCTTTGCATTCCGTCCCGGACGACGAGGATGATTTCATCAATGCACGGCGCGTCGTTGAAGCGTTGCCACGTATGCGCGACGACGGGACGCCCTGCGACTTCGAGGAATATTTTGTCCACGCCCTGCCCCATGCGCGTGCCTTTGCCTGCGGCGACGATGATAACGCTGTTCATTTCGCGGTGAGTCTAAAGTCTGAAGTCTCAGGACTAAAGTCTAAGTATGCCTCGTATTATGCGTTTTATTTCGGTTCACGGGCGCGACTGTATTCTGAACAAGAAAACTGTCCAGCCTGCTTTTGCGGAGAAATTAAACCCGGACATTTAACCGCTGATCTTCACTCATCTTCGCTGATGTGTTTTAGCACCGGCGGGGCGAAAGAAAACACGGAGCAACCATGATTCTATAGCCGCGCCGGGGCTTGGTAGATCAACAATTCCACCCACGGCTCGCGCCGTGGGCTATCTTCTGCCGCTGCTCCGCAGCTTCAGCTTTCCACTCGGAAAACAAACAGGCGTGACCTCGCAGTCACGCCTGTTTCAAACTTCCAGCCTTACGCCGGAGTTGAATTACTTCTTCGCCTTCTTCGCGCCGGGTGTCGGTACGGTGGCAATCGTCTGCAAGATGCGACTCGCGATCTTGTAGGGGTCGCCCTGCGAGTTCGGACGGCGGTCTTCAAGGTAGCCCTTGTAGCCAGCGTTCACGAAGCTGTGCGGGACGCGCACGGACGCGCCACGGTTGGCGATGCCGTAGTTGAATTTGTCAATGGATTGCGTTTCATGCAGGCCGGTGAGACGGAGGTGATTGTCTGGGCCATACACGGCGATGTGTTCGTTCTTGTATTTGTCGAACGCAGCCATGAGTGCCTCAAAGTATTCCTTGCCGCCAACTTCGCGCATGTGAGTGGTGGAGAAGTTGGAGTGCATACCAGAGCCGTTCCAATCCACATCTTTGCCCAGCGGCTTGCAATGGAACTCAACGTCCACACCGTATTTTTCACAGAGGCGGACGAGGAGATAGCGCGCCATCCAGACTTGATCGGCGGCGTTCTTCGAGCCTTTGCCGAACACTTGGAATTCCCACTGTCCCTTCGCGACTTCAGCGTTAATGCCTTCATGGTTGATGCCTGCGTCGAGGCAGAGATCAAGGTGCGTATCTACAATCTCGCGGGCGACATCACCGACATTCTTGTAACCAACGCCTGTGTAGTACTCACCTTGCGGGAATGGAAAGCCAGATTCGGGGAAACCGAGGGGTTTGCCATCTTGATAGAGGAAATATTCCTGCTCGAAACCGAACCACGCGCCGGGGTCGTCGAGAATGGTTGCGCGCGCGTTACTCGGATGCGGTGTCTTGCAATCCGGCATCATGACTTCGCACATCACGAGCACGCCGTTCTTCTTGGTCGTGTCGGGATAGACGGCCACGGGTTTCAACATGCAATCCGAAGTGCGACCTTCAGCTTGGCGAGTGGAACTGCCGTCGAAGCCCCACATCGGGAGTTGATCGAGCTTGGGAAAGCTGGCGAATTCCTTGACTTGAGTTTTACCGCGTAGGTTGGCGACGGGTTCGTAACCGTCGAGCCAGATGTATTCTAATTTGTATTTGGCCATGTGCGTGGTTGTTGTTTGTTCGTGTCTGTGAATCAGGTTTAGT
>JAYUAV010000409.1:0-6415 GCA_043741175.1 Verrucomicrobiota bacterium | reverse complement strand
ACCAACCCACCGCCTGCGATGCGATGTCCTGTATCTCAAACTCGCCCGCATGAAATTCCGGCGTCCTGAACAGATCCATTTCACCCGCGAAAATAAACGCGTCCGTCAACGAATCCGGTTGCTCCAACCCAGGAAGACCGCGCATCAACACCTCGCTCATGCCACGCTTGGCACGCAACCAAAGCGTTGGTTCGCACTGCAACGAACGCAACCACGCCTCGTTCACCTCCATCGCATCGAGTGCCCACGACGGAACGACCTTGGCGCGAAGCTCTGCGACTTGAAATGAATTAGGGTCGTTGCGAAAACGATCTGCCAGCTTCCGCGCTGAGTGCATCGCCGCATCCGCACCGCGATCCTCGCGCGTCCAAGCGTGCCAGCGATAATAGTTGAAGACACTGTGGCTCACCTCCGCCGCATCGAACGGCGGCAGATTACGCATCTCGCGCAAGACCTCGCGCAACGCAGCATCCGCAGGTTTATCACGCCCCGCCGAGCGGACGACTTCCACCGCGATGTCATGGACAGAAATATCAGTCACGGTCGGAGGTTAGCGGGGCGCGGCTCGAAAGCGAAGGGTGAATGTGAAACCGCGCCGATGTCTGGAAAAATCATTTACTTCCGCTCACGCCAAAAATATAGTGTCCCCGGTAGCCGATGTGGCGGAATTGGCAGACGCGCTAGACTCAAAATCTGGTACTCTTACGAGTGTGTGGGTTCGACCCCCTCCGTCGGCACCAACTTAATCAAATAAAAAATCGGAGCGTGACTCGCTGGAACGCTTTTGATTTCCTCGGCTCAACTCATGAAGCGCCCACTGCTGCCAGTTGTGTCGTGTTATGCGGGCGGACTTCTGCTGGCTCAAGCGGTGCAACCTCCCCTGCTCTGGCTCTTCACGGCATCGTTCACCCTGTCGCTGGTTGCCGTGTTGTTTTCTCGCGCGCGCCTGTTGATGCTCTGGCCGCTGATCTTTCTCGTGGGCTGGACGAACATGGTAAATCGCACCGCCGTCGTTTCGCCGCATGACATGCGAACGGTCGTTGGCAACGAACCCGTCATCGCCACGGTGCGCGGCACGTTGCTGGACACGCCCAGCCTGCGCGTCCACGAACGCGGCGGCGAAGATTTCGCGCACACGCTGGTTCAACTCCGCGTCTCCACGCTTTCGATCAAGGAATGTTGGCGTCCCGCGACGGGAAAAGTCATCGTCACCAGCAAAGGCACATTGCCCGCAGAGTTTTTTGCCGGTCGCGAAGTTGAAATCACCGGCGTCCTCGCGCCGCCGCCAACGCCCCTCGCGCCAGGATTGTTCGACTACCGCGAGTATCTCGCGCGGCAGGGAATCTATTTTCAACTCAAGGCCGACTCGCGTTCGGACTGGCGAATCATTGACGGAAGCACGAACAACACTCCGCCGTTCTCGGATCACTTTCTCAGTTGGGCACAGCGAACCCTCGCACGCGGCCTGCCCGCAGAGGACGAACCGCTCCACCTGATGTGGGCCATGACGCTCGGCTGGAAAACCGCGCTCACCGGCGAGATCAACGAACCCTTCATGCGCTCCGGCACGATGCACATCTTCGCCATCAGCGGACTCCACATCGCGCTTATCGCGACGATCTTTGTGGCGTTGCTCCGCGTCGTTCGCGTGCCGCGAACGTGGTGCTGCGTGGTTGTGATCCCGCTCATCTGGTTCTACACAGGCGCGACGGGCTGGCAATCTTCCGCCATCCGTTCCACGATCATGATGACCATCATCATCGGCGGCTGGTCGCTGCGGCGTCCAAGTGATTTGATCAATTCACTCTCCGCCGCCGGATTCGCCATCCTGCTCTGGGATCCTCAACAACTCTTTCAAGCCGGGTTTCAACTGTCGTTCTTCGTCGTGTTAAGCATCGCGCTGTTCATGCCGCCACTGGAAAAACTCCGGGACCGCCTGCTCGTGATTGATCCCCTGCTTGCGCCCGAAGTCATACCGAAATGGAAACGCGTCCTGCGCGCGGGAGCGCGTCTCGTGCTGACAAGTGTTGTCACGTCGCTCGCTGCATGGCTCGGCTCGCTGCCGCTCACGGCATATTACTTTCACCTGTTCAGCCCGGTGACGCTCCTCGCCAATCTCGTCGTCGTTCCCATGAGCAGCGTCACGCTCATGTGCAATTTGGGCAGCCTGCTCTGTGGAGATATGCTCCCGGCCTGCACCGAGATGTTCAACCACTGCGGCTGGGCCTGGATGTCTGCGATGATCAAGGTCAGCCGTTGGAGCACAGAATTACCGGGCGCATTTTTCAACACGCCTGCGCCGTCGGCGTTCACGTTCGTGTTTTATTATGGGTTGCTCATCGGCACCATGAGCGGCTGGCTTTGGAAACAGGAACAACGCCGCCGAACCTGCGCCGCGCTGTTGCTTGTAGCTGCATTCTACGGTTGGCAATACGTCGGCTCGCGAAAAGAAATCTCGCTGACCATCCTCCCGCTCAACGGCGGACACGCCGCGCACCTCGACGCACCGGGGCGTGCGGACGACTGGCTGATAGATTGCGGTAACACCAACTCCGTCGAGTTCATCACGCGACCCTATCTACGAGGGCAGGGCGTGAATCATCTTCCTCGACTCGTACTCACGCACGGAGATTTGAGACACGTCGGAGGGATTTACAAACTGGACGAGGAGTTTCAGATCGGCGAAGTGTTTGCCAGTTCGTTTCGCTTCCGCTCCGTGGCGTATCGGCGCATCTTCGCCGACATGCAACGCGAGCCGAATCGTCTTCGCACACTACATCGGGACGACACCGCCGGACCGTGGCGCGTCCTGCATCCAACCGCCACAGATGATGCAACCCAGGCCGACGATGGCGCGCTCGTGCTGACTGGAGATTTCAACGGCACCCGCGTCTTGCTGCTCTCCGATCTGGGACGTGCGGGGCAAAACTTGTTGCTGGATCGCACAACGGATTTGCGCGCTGACATCGTCATCACGGGAATCCCCGCACAGACCGAGCCGCTGTGCGACGCGCTCTTGGACGCTATTCAGCCGCGTCTCATCATCGTGGCCGACCCGGAAATCCCAGCGATGGAGCGCGCCAGTGAGTTACTCCGAGAACGGCTTGAGCTTCGCCACATTCCCATTCTCTACACGCGCACCGTCGGAGCGGTTTCAATTTCGCTGCATCCGGACGGCTGCATGATTCAACCCATGAAAGCACCGGCGTTCAGCCTCCCGTCCCATCCAAACGCGCAGTAGGGTAGGAAAAAGATTACGAGTAAGAGTCCTCAGTGCGCGGCAGGTTCAGTCGCACCCCGCGCCGTAGCAGGGATTGATTTGCTGGTTGTCACGAAGTCGCAGGGTTGCGTCCACGTTGCGAAAAGTAAGTCGCCCTTCCGAACGCCACGTTACTGGGTCTCGTTCCACGAAGTAATCAGGAAGCGTCCGTTGCCGCCGCCACCCGCCAGAGCTTTGTCATAGTGAAATTTGAAGCTCCCGTTCATTTTGAGCGAATTCACCATGGCTGCCCCGCAGAAATCTTGATCGTCTTTGCCACCACCGTTCAGGACGAGATCTGCTTTCGGTGCTACAAGCAGCCCAACAAAGGTGGCGTTCCCCGCGATCTTGATGTCTGTGATATTGGGCGTGCAGTACATCACGAAGTCGCTGGGCTTGCCAGCCTGGTTCGCGACGCCAGTGCCCGTGATGCTGATGGATTTTCCATCCAAAAACATCTCAATCGTGCCCCCCGATTTCATGGCGATTGAATCTTTGGCAGTCATGTCGAGCCCGTCCGTCAGAACAAGCCGGGCTTTTCCTAAAATCAACGTGGAACCTTTAAGTGTGCTTGCGGCGTAATCCCCTGAGTAAAGGATGTTGTCGTAGTGGTTGGTGGTAAAGACGGTGTTGGTCGTGGTGAGACTGTAATTGTAGGTATAGGAAGGATAGGTGTAGGTATAGGAAGGGTAGGTGTAACCCGTGATCGAGTTATAGGTGTAACTCTTCGTGCCATTGCCGCTGTTTCCCTTGCCGTTGCCATTGTTGCCATTGGAAGAATTTGTGGTGACGTTGCCAGTGTAAGTTCCGGCGGTGGGATAGTTGCCGCTGGTGATTGAAGATGTGTTTGTTTTGGTGTCGGCAGGAACAGGTTTGGGAAGTCCGCCTGTGATGAAACTGGTGTTGGTGGTGACGCCATTGGGTGCAGGATTTGGATAAATCGAACTGGTGCTTGATGTGGTGTTAGTGGTCACGCCACCGGGAGGAACTGGAGATGGATAGGGTTGGGCTTTCTGCGAGGAGGCGGTGATCGCTTGGCTCGTGGTAACGACGTCGCCACCCGCCAGTGGCAATCCAGACTTGTAAGGCAGAGCGGTGTCGGGAAACGTGAAATTGGAATCGTCTTTGACCCATCCATCTTGAATGCCAGTGCCCCCGGTGGATTTTTGGAACTCCTTTGATCCGATGCTTCCATTTTTTCCGATGACAATTTTGATGTTTGGCCCCGTAGAAACATGGCCGTAGATATTTGCGTTCCCGAGGTCCACGGCGTTCTTGAGCGTGCCATTGCAGGCGATGTCCCCGGAATCGCTAGCCAGAGCAGCGCTGTACATTCCGTTGCTGCTGCTAAACATGTCGTTGGAATCGTAGCTGTCTGTAAGCACGTTGTTACCGTTCAGATCAATGCTTGTCTGCACCGCCAATGCCTTGGTGAACAAACTGCCCTTGGTGCAAGTCACAGACACGGCACGCACAATTGTTTTCAAGGGATTCACTTCGCCGCCCACGACACCAACATCAAATTTTTGGTTCGGCGCGAAGGTGAAGTTGTTGATGTAGGCGCGAGCAACGATTGTCGGCGAAGTGGAGTTGGTGATATAGACAGTGTAACCGTTCCCATCTCCAAACCGCCGCGTGATGGTGTAAGCCCCGCCATCGAACTTCCAGCCGTCCACAGCGAGCTTGGCACTGTTGACGTTCAGATGTTGCAAGCCTTCCTCAATGCCCGCCTCGGCGACGCCGACTGCGAGATTCCACCCCTGCGCCCGCGCGCTAAATTTGTTCTGTTGCGAAACGAGGGCGATGTATCCCGCCAGACTCACCGTGAGGATTCCCGTAAGAATCATCGTGGTGAGCAATGCACTGCCGCGCGTTCGCTGTGCTGGTGTGGTTGGATTCAAGAACATGCGTGGCGATCAGTCTGATTGCTTTCGGATGACGATGCGGGCCGTCTCAACATATTCCGTGTTGATGCGCGATGTTCCCTTGAGCCGTCGGTTCGTCTTCCACGACAACTCAACCACCTTGGCCGTGGTTTTCCAGTCACCCTTCGCCACGGGGAACACATCGTAAGAACCCCCTACCGCATTGCGTTGATATAGACTGAATGTGAGATCGGTGCAGTTGTTCAACAAAACTTTGTTTGCACCACCAGAGGATGATCGGGTCAGCGTCTGTGCATCCGGATCGAAGGTATAAGTGACCGACTTTGATCCCGTCGCGAGCGTCAGCTTGGGCGGAGCGGCTGAATAATCCGACACATAGTTTGCCTGGCGGATGTCTCGCGTGATCATGTCCACCGCCACGCGATTGTCCCGGTCCAGATTGGAGTAGTTCGACATCGTCTCGAATGACCGCAGGCAAAAAATAAAGATCGTCATCAACGCCAACGAAACCACCGAGAAGATGCCCATCGCGATCATCAACTCAATGAGCGTCATCCCCTGCTCCGCTCGCCGCGTTGCGGATTTAATAAACATAGTTCTGCATCCCGTCCTTCGCGATGAAGGTGGTGAGAGAGCGAGTTCTCTTCATGTTCCCCGCTCCTCGCCATTCAAGCGTCATCCTGACCTGCCTTAAACTATCCGCGTAACTTGTCGCAAAAGGAAACTTCTCCACCACCATGGTGCCGGTCATAACGGGAGCGCTTTTTTCCCCGCTGTTGAGCGGATTGACGAACACCTGGAACTTCGCCGGAACAAACCCGTTGGAGTTGATCTGCGACCAACTGTAAAGCCGCAGTGTCTCGACTTTCTCAAGCATCACCTGAGTGGCGCGCTGATTCTCCCGCGTTCGGGACAACATGGTGAACCCACAACTGATCGAACCCATCAACCCAGCCGAGACTAACCCCACCACACAGACAGCCATCACCACCTCGATCAGGCTCACGCCGGAGGTCGTTCGCTTCTGGCTGCATAGTTTCATAGTCATGCCCGCAAAACTGCCTCAAGCCTCACCATGACATCGGCAGAATGGCCGATAAGCCATCGTGAACTTTGGGAAAAGCCTGTGGCTGGCACATCAAACCCAACCGCCATGCGACCCTCTGATTGATACACGTATCTGTCCCTACATCGGACGAATGCCCAACAGACTTAACCCCGGTTTATCCTTATTTTTGCCCGCCAGTTTTCCACCTCGCCAAAACCTTTT
>JAYUAV010000408.1:0-1898 GCA_043741175.1 Verrucomicrobiota bacterium | reverse complement strand
ATTACAAGTTCTGGAGTCGCACATGAATTGGGGCATAGCGCGAGATGAACTCAGAATTTACATTGCCGGAGTATTCACGAACACGAGTTCAGTCGCATGGAAAGACACAGAGTTCGATTGCCGCTTTTTTGATGCAAATGGGGTGATGATTGATGCGGGCACGGGCTTTAATCGTGTCACTATCAACCCGAACGACGATGCAGCCTTCAGAGTTTCTATAACGCCGACTGCGGCAACGAACAGCTATGCTTCGTTCAAAATATCAGTCAGCCATGCGCGCAACTCTAAAAGCTGGTTCTGACAACTAATAGCCAAATTTAATCATGCGCTTTTACGAGGCCATCCTGTGAATCAAGAAGCAGTCAAAGCGTGGCTCAAGGCGAAGAAGTCCTCCGGGGCTACGAATAGATGCCTGCTTGCTTTCGTTACGTTGCTGGGCGCAGCAGTGGTTTTGTTTGTAACCTTCTGGGTTGCCTACGCAGTGATTTGGTTTGCCATGAGAGGTGTCTCGGCGTTTTCTCAAATCGCGTTTTCGCAGCGCTTGCAATTGTCTCATGACTGGCGGTTGATCCTGAGTGGTGTGTTCATCGTGTTGATCTTCATCCAACACTTCCGCACTTGCCCTTGGTACTGGAGCGATTACTCCGATATGGATTACGATGGGAAGGATGACCCGGACGGACCTTTCGGAGAAGTGCACGCGAATCCACGCGCACAGGCGAAGGTGCTGGCAGATATTGTTCTCAGCGGCCCCAAGCTATTCAGTGGATCGTGGAATCTATGGCGTGAATCCCGGCGTTTCGGCGCGATGGACGAAGACTTTTGTAGTCAGCTTCTTGGCATTTTGGCGAGCCGCCATTCCGCCGTGCCGTTCGATGAACTGCGCGAGGCTGGTTGGGAGGAACATCTCAGCCAGTTGCGTTGCATTGACGGAGTTATCTTTCTGGAAAAGGGAATCAGCCTAAGCCCGGAACTCAGGCGGGAATTGTTGACCTTAAATCTTGATCAAACTTATGCGCCTATTTGAAGCCATCATCGAAGAAAATCACCGCGCCATCGCAGGTGATACGGCAGCAGGGTTGCGCCAGTCCGAATATGCTGACGCGTTGCCCATCGCGGCGTTGACGTGCATTGATGTGCGTCTTAATCCGCTCATCCCCGAAGTGCTGGGCATCGCGGAGGAACATTTCATCTGGTTGCGTAACGCGGGCAACAACATCACTGGCACTCAATCCTCCACCATGCGGTCGCTTGCGCTCGCGTGCGCGGTCAAAGGCGGGAAAGAGATTTGCATCATTGGCCACACGGATTGTCAGGTGTGCAAGACGACGACGATGCAACTGCTGGAGAAGTTCAAAAATCTCGGCGTGGAGCGGCATCTGTTGCCGGATAACGTGAACGAGTTCTTCGGCATGTTCGGCAGCGAACGGCAGAACGTGATCAAGGCGTGCGAGATCGTGCGCTCCAGTCCGCTCATCGGCGCGAAGATTCCCGTGCATGGGTTGTTGCTCGACATCGAGACGGGGAAACTCGAATGGCTCGTGAACGGTTATGAGAAGTGGGCGACGATGAGCGACCGATGGAATGACGTGGTCAAGTCCGCAGGCGAAACGGTGGACAAATTGAAAGCATTGGAGGATTTCAAGATCGGCGACATGAAGTTCCCTGAAACGAAGATCGGTGAGACGGTGACCAAGGCGACTGACTGGCTCTCGCAGAAGATGGATGATTTCAAGATTCACACCAGCGATGTGCCGCCCACGCAAATCGCGCCACTGCCGCAGTCCAAGGTGATGAGTGTGGCCGGTCAGGTCATCGAGATCGCCCAGAAGCATTGGCCGAAAACGCCGGAGATGAAAGTCCGCGCACCGCATCCTGCGCCGCCAAAGATTCCCGTG
>JAYUAV010000407.1:0-3792 GCA_043741175.1 Verrucomicrobiota bacterium | reverse complement strand
GAGTTATTTTAGAAACGGGAAGCACCAAATTCCAAGCTCCAACATCCAGAGAATCTGCAAACACCAAACTTCAAACACGAACGACCAGCACTCTTTGATTGGGGCTTGAAGCTTGGACTTTCTCTGGAGCTTGGAGGTTGATGCTTGGTGCTTTTCATCGCGTCGCCGCTTCCGCAGCACGCACGGTGTTCTGCATCAACATGGCGATGGTCATCGGGCCGACGCCGCCGGGATTTGGCGTGATCTTTCCGGCGATGGGTTGAACTTCCGCGAACGCCACATCGCCCACGAGCTTTGTGCCGGTTTTGGATGTCGCATCGGGAACGCGGTTCACGCCCACGTCCATGATGACTGCGCCGGGCTTCACCATGTCGGCCTTCAAAAATTCCGGGACGCCCATCGCCGCGATGATGATGTCTGCGCGGAGGCAATGCGCCTTGATGTCGCGCGTGGCGGAGTGACAGATCGTGACGGTGGCATTTGCGGTGCGACCTTTCTGGCAGAGCATCGCCGCCATCGGTTTGCCAACGATGTTGCCGCGTCCGAGCACCACGACTTCTGCGCCGTCCGTCTTCACGCCGGAGCGGACGAGTAATTCCACGACACCGGCGGGAGTGCAGGGTTTGAATCCGGTTTCATCGCCGAGCATCAACTTGCCCACGTTCATGGGATGAAACCCATCCACGTCCTTCGTCGGCAGCACGGTGGCATAGACAATCTCTTGGCGGATGTGTTTGGGCAGGGGAGCTTGAACAAGGATTCCGTGAACGCGCGAATCAGCATTGAGCTTCGCCAACAACGCGAGCAGATCGGCTTCGTAAGTTTTCTCCGCGAGGACGTGTGTTTCGGAAATGATGCCGAGTTCGGCGCAAGCCTTCTCCTTGCGCCCGACATAAACCTTGGACGCGGGGTCTTCGCCGACGCGTACGAATGCAAGTCCCGGCTGGATGCCGCGCGATTTGAGTGCGGCGATGCGTTGCGTGAGTTCGGCCTGTATCTGCGCCGAGATAATCCGACCGTCAATGAGGTTCACCACCGACATTATTCGGTGACGACGTAAATCTTTTGGATCGTAAGAACGGGCGTGTTGATCCAGCGTTCATCAAGACCTTCCTGACCGCTCACGATGATGTGGCGGCCATAGTAACGGCTGATGTCCAACACGGCAGTCGGGGTGTAGAGATAGTTGATGAGCTTGTTGTTTTCTTTGGCGTAGAGCGCGTATTCGGTCGGGGCTTGAATGCTCACGCTGCGACGGACAATGCCTTCATGCGATACGGTGCGAGGCACGAGAACTTCCTCGATGACTGCGGGAGGTGCGGCGGCGGTGGGATTTACGGCGACAACGGGCGTGGGTTCAGCATTCGCATTGGTGTTTCCAACTTCCGTCGTCGTCGAAGCAATCATCGGCTCTGTGACAACAGAAGTCGTCGTTGGCGGCTCAGGCGGCTGAATCGTTACGACAGGTGACACTTCTGTTCCGCCGGGTGCTTGTTGGATGAACGTTGCTGCAACGTAGGCGAACGCGTTCGCAGGAGCTTCGATCTGCGTCCAGTTATCTTTCGTGGAAACTTCCTTCACCGCCGCGCCTTGTTCGAGCGTGCCGACGACGCTGTAATTTTCACCCGCACCGGAGCGGACGTTGAGCTTCTTCGGCTTCACGGTTTTGTCGGCATTGAGATAGGAACTATGCACCCAGACGTGCGCGCTGGCCGGATAAACGATCTTCGCCCAGTTGGACGGCTCGCCCGCTTTCGGCTTGGAGAGAATGACCTGTTCGATCACCGTGACCCTGTCGCCGTTTTGCAGCTTGGTGACGACTTCGCCTTTGAAGCTGGCTTTGCCGCGCACGTTCACGTTCTTGCCAGTGATGGTGGCCGCGCCGGGCGACAACACCACGGGCTTCTCGGTGATGGTCGCGGGAGCAGCGGGTTTCGCGGCGGCGGGCTTGGTCTTTTTGACTGAAGCCTTTTCTTTCTTGGCCGGTTTTTCAGAGTGTTTGTCGGCTGTCGCAGGCTTTGCCGCGTCCAGTTGTCCATCGGCACGGGCGACGAGCACCACGGCCAACATCATCATACCAAAAATCATCAATGCGTTCTTTTTCATAGCTCAGGAAGTAAAGTTTTTATCTCTGTCGGTGTCAATGTCCGCCATTTACCGGGTTTCAATTCTGCCAGTTTCACTTTGCCTATCTGTGTCCGCACCAGACGACGAACCAGAAAGCCCTGTGATTCAAATAACCGCCTCACCTCGCGATTTTTCCCTTCGGCGAGTTCCAACTCCACCACGCTCTCGGACTTCGTCGCCGTCAACAACCATGCGCGTTCGGCCTTGAGTTTCTCGCCGTCGTGGAAAATCCCGTTCGTGAAACGCCCCAACACTTCGCCGTCCACTTTGCCTTCGACCGTCACCAGATAGCGCTTGCGAACTCCGTAACGCGGATGCGTCAATTTCAGCGCGAAGTCTCCATCATTGGTCAGGAAAAGCAATCCTTCGCTCGCGAAGTCCAGTCGGCCAACGGAATTGACGATCTGCCATTCCTTCGGCAACAGTTCGTACACCGTCATACGATCATGCTCGTCCACTTTGGAACAAACACAGCCCCGGGGTTTGTTCAACGCCACGTAAAACTTTTTGTGCGCTTGGACGGGCTTGCCATCAACTATCACCTTGTCGCGTGCCGGATCCATCTTTGATCCCAACACCCGCACCGTCGAGCCATTCACTGACACCCGGCCTTCAAGGATAATCTGTTCCGCCGCGCGGCGCGAGGCCACGCCTGCATCGGCCAGGAATTTTTGGAGTCGTATCACGGCAAAGCCAACACACGAGAAAGCCGCCCTACGACTGGTGAACAGTTGAACCGCTCATTGCCAATCGTAAATCGCCAATCGTAAATGCCTCAGGCGTCGGGCTTGGTCTTACGGAGGCCGGTGATGCGGTCGCCGTCTTTCCATTGGCCGCGTTTCTTGAGGACTTCGATGCGCTCAAAGCGTTTCATGACATTGCGCTTTCCACCGAGAGTGGAAGCGGCGCGGAGGCTGCGGTGCTGTGACATAAATTTGTATCGGTTAAAGTTTCATTCGCTTTGGCGAAAAGCGGACGCAGGTTATATCAGCCTCCAAGCCGTCTGCCAATGGCTAATTTGGGTTGATTGAGGCGTCGGAGAAAAACAGCGTGACAAAAGTTCGTGTGGGCGGATAGGATTTGGCCGTCTTACGTGGCGTGTTCGTCTATCGGCTAGGACATGGCCTTCTCAAGGCTGAAAGACGGGTTCGATTCCCGTACGCGCTACCAAAACAAGAACTGATCCGGCTGGAAGGGTGGCTGAGTGGTTGAAGGCACCTGACTCGAAATCAGACGTAGTCGCAAGGCTACCGGGGGTTCAAATCCCTCCCCTTCCGCCAACTCGATCAAGTTGTTCTTTCGTATCCAACACAGTTCTCAAAAACTTTTTCCCGTCTGCGCTGCGGTTGATCGTTTCTCGCGCGTACATCAAAAGAGCCGGGGACCGAAGTCCCCGGCTTTGGTTCTGTAACAACAAACAACAAACTCACGGATACGTTAGGCGGAAGAATCTTGAATTACCGCTCGCGGGAAGACTCACCGGCGAACTGCCGCTCACGTTAATCCAAGGTGCGGTGAGAAGATTTGTCGCGCCTTGCAGTCTGAAGGCCGCGTTCGTCCACGAGAGGCTTACGCCACTGCCATTGCGCGCGATGTTCAACCAGCAGCCCGGAGGCGCGCTCGCCGTGATGAACCCAACCGTTGCTACCGATTCGCATCCGTTTT
>JAYUAV010000406.1:0-7160 GCA_043741175.1 Verrucomicrobiota bacterium | reverse complement strand
GAAAAAAGTCAAAGCGGAATGGCAGAAGTATTATGATCGTCTGATGGAGTTGCGCGAACAGTTGATGCGCCAGATGAACGGTCTCGCCAAAGAATCCGCACAAGAGATCGCGGGTTACAGTTTGCACATGGCGGATTCGGGCACGGATAATTTTGATCGCGATTTTGCTTTGAGCCTCCTGTCGTCCGATCAGGACGCGGTGTATGAGATCGAAGAAGCGTTGAAACGTATCGAGCGGAACGCGTACGGTGTCTGCGAATTGACGAACAAGCCGATCCCAAAGGTGCGTCTTGAGGCGATTCCGTGGGCGAGATTCACAGTTCAAGCCCAAGCCCAGCTCGAACGCGATGGCGCGTTGCGTCAACGTCGCCTCGGTCAACTTGGAACAGTGGATGGAGCGGCAGTCCCCGATGTTGAGGACGCTGACGACGATGCTCCAGAAGAAAAACCAGCCACCAAAGAAAAAGAACAGTCTTAATTTTTTATGCGCGAAATCATCACCATCGAATGCACTGAAGCTCGTAAGGAGGGGAAATCTCCTTCGCGCTACACCACCACCCGCAACAAGAAGCTGAAGACCGAGAAGCTGGAGATCAAGAAGTTTAATCCCGCTCTCCGTCGTCACACATTGCATCGCGAAATTAAGTAATCCTATGCCTCGCAAGACAAACACAGACAAATCCGACAGCCGTGGTCGCCGCGGCAACACAGAAAAACGCACACCGCGCCCGAAGCCAAAGATTGATTTCACGGTGGACGCTCTGGACTTCAAGAACACGAATCTGCTCCGCCAGTTCGTGACTGACCAGGGCCGCATCCTGCCGCGCAAATACACCGGACTTCCCGCGCACTATCAACGCCGCTTGAATCAGGCGATCAAGCGCGCGCGCCAGATGCTGTTGGTGAAGTGATTTCCAAGACCCTGCTGGCGGAATCCGTCAGCAGGGTTTTTTGACCACACGCATTGCAAACGATTTGCAATTGGGTGTCCACATCTCGACGATGCGTCGGTGAGCGTCGCCCAATCAATCCACTCCACTTTCCATGGACTATCTGCTTCTACTTTCCAGCATCGCGCTGGGTGCGGTCACAGTTTTTGGATTCAAACTTTACGATGCGCGCCACATCAAGCTGTTGAATGCCTTCACCGGTGCGTATCTGTTGTGCCTGACGTTTCTGCATTTGCTCCCGGAACTTTATCACGTCGAAGCGGCGACTGACGGACATGGACCGCATGTGGCGATGGTGATTGGAGGGTTCATGCTCGCGGGCTTTTTTGTGCAAGTGGCGTTGGACGTGATCTCGATGGGTGTCGAACACGGACACTCGCACGCGTTGCCGGGACGGATGCCCATCGGTGTGGTGGCGGGTCTGTGTCTGCACGCGTTCGTGGAAGCACTGGCTTTAGGTGACGGACATCATTCGCACGACGTCGCATCCAGAAAAATGTTGCTGGTCAGCATTGTGGTTCACAACTATCCCGTGGCGATCGCGCTGCTGGGAATGCTGCTTCAATCCGGGATGAAACGTGGTCGCGCCGTCGGAGTGCTGCTGTTGTTCGCGGCGATGGCTCCGCTGGGGATGTTGATCAGCGCGCACACGCCGCTGGCGAATTATTCCCGCGAGTTGATGGCCATCGTCATCGGTATCTTCATGCACATCTCCACGACGATTCTTTTCGAGGCGAGTGATGTGCATCGGTTCAACTTCCCCAAACTGGCGGCGATTCTTTTTGGAACTGCGCTCGGCGTGGGAAGCGTGTTGTTGTTCACGCATTGAGGCATGAAGTTGTTGCCATCAAAGCGCATCAGCGAAGCAGACGCGTGTTGCTTGCACACGCGCCTGAGGCGTGAATCTAAAAAACTTACCGGCGCGCGACGCGAAATTCTGCGCGTGTTGGAGAAGGAATCACTTCCGCTGACGAACAAGGAAATCTTCCAACAGTTACCGAAAGGCCAGTGCGATCTCGCCACGGTGTATCGCTCAGTTCAGTTGCTTGAAGAGTTGGGGATGGTGAAAAAATTCGTGTTTGGAGATGGCTCGGCGCGGTTCGCATTCATTGCCGAGGGTGGCGATGCTCACCGGCATCATCTGGTTTGCACGAGTTGCCAGAAGATTGTGGAGATCGGCGAATGTATCGTGCGCGAACTTGAAGAACGCGTGGTGGCGAGAAGTAATTTCAAAGCGGTGACTCATCGGCTGGAATTTTTCGGCGTGTGCCCAGCGTGTCAGTGATTGGGAAAAGCAAAAGGCCGCGCTGTGATGCGCGGCCTTTGCGTTTTATGATTTGAAAGTTTTGTTTTGTTATGTCGCTTGTTCCATCTCCCAATCTGCGAGGTGCAGATACTCTTTTATCTTCCGGCGCTCGTGGCGATTTTTCATCGCCTTTTTCGGCTGACTGTCAGCTTTGCGGAATGGATGTTTGGTGTCGCGAATGGCTTCCGTGATGGTTTCGATCATGTTTTTGTTCATGGCTCGTGACGTGTTGAGGTTTCATTGAAGACGATCTGACTAGAAGCGCTTCCTTGAAAGCACCCTGGATGGAGTTTGCTGAGACGGGCATAAACACCTCAGATCGGTCTGACTCTATGACCACATTCCAAACTTGTCATTCAATATTTTCCAAGAATTTAATTACCGGGAAAATGGGCGACAGGTTTTCCCCTGGCATCAATCCTGACGACGAAATCGTTTCGCGAAGATGACTGCTGTCGCCAGAAGAAGCACCGTGCCGGTGAGATAGGGCAGGGCGGGGACATAGTAGAGTGTCGTTGTTGCAAAAACAGGGCCGAGGATCCGTGCCAAACTGCCCGCGCTTTGAGCGATACCAATGGTTGCGCCTTGTTCGTTGGCAGAGGTGAGATTGGATAACAAACCAAAAAGCGGCGGACGAGTGAGGCTTGTTCCCACGGCAAGGAGCGCGAGTGTAAGCAACATGAATATCCACGGCAAACCCGGTTCACGCAGCAGGATTCCTCCGGTCAACTCGGAGTTGCCTTTGATGAAGGGGATCGCGGCGAGGCTGACTGCGGTGAAGATCAGGCTGATCGTGATGAGTTTTGCTTCGCCCAGTTTTTTCACCAAACGCCCGATCATTCCGCCCTGAACCGTTGCGCTGATGAGTCCGCAGAAAACAAATAGCTTTACAGAAGTCTTTGTGGACGCGGCGATGTCGAGGTTGAAGTTGCCAATGATGAGCAATCCGAGGGTGCTTTCAAAACAACTGAAGCAAAAGGTTGCGAGGAAGAAGACGATGACCAACATGCCGACCTTGGGGTGGGCGAGCGTATGTAGCCATTGATCCAGATGCGGGCGTTGGGCGACTTGCTCGGACGAAGGCTGGCGACTTTCGGTCAAGACGCACAGGGCGAGGATGAAGTTGGCCGTGCAAAGTCCGGCTGCCACAAAGCCCGGAGCCATTGGCCCAAATCCCTGGAAAGTTTTTCCGAACAACGAGATACCCTGCCAACTCACGCCGCCGATGATGGGGCCGAAGATGAATCCCAGTCCGAACGCCATGCCGATGAGTCCCATTTTTTTGGAGCGTTGATCGGGTGGCGTGATGTCCGCGATGTACGCTTGCGCGACGGTGATGTTTCCCCCGCAGATTCCCGCGAACACACGCGAAACAATCATCAGTCCCAGTCCCAGTTTCGGGTCTTTAAGTCCGCACGCGATACCGAACAGCACATAAGAAATCGCTGCTCCGAGCGTGCTGCCAAGCAGGACAGGGCGACGCCCGATCCGGTCGGACAATCTTCCCCAGATCGGCGCGAAGATGAATTGCATCGCCGAGAAGGAAGAGATGATGACGCCGATGAGCAGGCCGTGCGCACCAACATCCTTGCTGAACAGCGGAATCAGAGGCACAACGATGCCAAAGCCTATGAGGTCAATGAACACCGTCAGCCAGATGATGAGGAGCGAAGGTTTTTTCATCGCTCAAATTCTGGAGACGCGGAACGTTGCGGGTTTAGTCGTCGAAAACATGGGCGGAGTCTATTGATGGCAATTGGCGCGTCAACTTATGTCCCTCTCCCCTTTCAAACTTCCCCCTCACCAGAGGCAAGCTGGGTGAGTGGGTTGAAGGGGGAGAGGGAGTAACAACTTTATGCGCTTGTCTAGTTCTCCTGTGGCCTTGCCTCGGAGTGAGACAGGAGGTCAACGGGTTCGCGATGCTTCGCACTCATTTCACTTTCAATGCTCGCTTGGCGTCCATCTTGCATCATTGGGGCAACGTCTAGTGACGTGTGAAAGAATTTCCAACTAACGATGCAAACTAACGAAGCAAAGAACGCGGATGTCAAAGACAGTCGCAAGCGGGTATTGCTGGTAGATGACCATGCAGTGGTGCGTTTTGGTATTGCTCAATTGATCAATCGCCAAGCCGATCTCATCGTGTGCAATGAACAAGAAGATGCGCGCAAGGCTATGGATGCGATCACCAAACTGTCTCCCGATCTTGTCATCGCCGATCTTTCGCTCAAGGACAGCAGCGGTCTGGAATTGATCCGCAATATCAAGGCGCAATATCCCAAGATGCCCATTCTCGTCGTGAGCATCCACGATGAAACAGTTTACGCAGAGATCGCTTTCCGTGCCGGTGCGCTTGGTTATCTGATGAAGCAGGAGGCGTTGGAGAAAATCGTCACCGCCGCCCGTCGCGTCATGGCGGGCAGCGTGTATGTGAGTGATTCGCTCGCGGCAAAAATGTTGCAGCAACAGGTGCGCGGTAACACCGATGTGCAGCAACCTGCGATCAAGTCTTTGAGCGACCGCGAAGTCGAAGTGTTCCACCTCATCGGTCAATGGAAGAAGACGAAAGAGATCGCTGGCGAACTGCATCTCAGCGTGAAGACCGTCGAATACTATCGCGAGCAGATCAAACGGAAGCTCAATCTCAAGGACGCTTCTGAGCTGACCCAATACGCCACGGCGTGGGTGCAGCGCGAAGTGCCTGCCTGAATTTTGTTTGGTACCCTGTTGGTACCGTGTGTGCCCCCGGCCATGAGTGTGGTCGGGGGCTTTTTTTGAGACGGTTGAGTTTCGCGATCCGGTATCCTCCCGTTGCAACCAGACGTGGCAGTTGGCAGACAGCAAAGCGAGAGTATGGAGTGCGTCAGCCCTGAGCCGGTTCACCTCAGTTTTTTATTCCAGCGACGGCTTGTTCCTGATTTACTTCTGCCTCAATGAAATTGTCTTTGTTGTCCATCCTCCTTGGCTGCGGCATGGCCGTGCCGCAGGTCTATGGTTTGGCGCGTCCGAAAGAGTTCGGCGCAGCCGCAAAAAAATTCCCGCGTCACGTCCCGACCGGCATCGCGCTCATGCTGCTCGGCACGGCGTGGTTCGTGTGGAACGTGAACGTCGAACCCATCGCGGATTTCAAACCCATCAAGCCTTACCTGATGGCCGCGTTTGCAGGTGTTGGCATCGGAGCGTGTTTCTTCGTGCATGATTATCTGGCGGTGCGCGGACTGGCGGTAATGTTTTTGTTGATCGCGAAACTCATGGTGGACACCGGACGACCGCATCTCAGCGAAACACCGTGGGTGTTGCTCATCCAAGGCTGGGGCTACGTGTTGGCCGTAGTTGGAATCTGGCTCACCATGTGGCCGTGGCGACTGCGCGATGTGCTCAACTGGGCCACGGCAACTGAAAAGCGGATCAAGATCGGCAGTGCCATCCGGCTCGCGTTCGCGCTGCTGGTGGTGACGCTGGGCCTGACCGTTTTCCGCGCGATGTGAGCAAGGGCAAAATCCTCGTCATCCGTGGTGGTGCCATCGGAGATTTCATTCTTACGCTCCCCGCCATCGCCGCGCTGCGACAGCAATTTCCCCACGCGCACCTCGAAGTTCTCGGCTATCCCCACATAGTTCAACTCGCGCAGGTGGGCGGACTCGTGGATCGCGTGCAAGCAATCGAGGCGCGCGGACTTGCCGGATTCTTCGCCCGCAACGGCGAGTTGTCTGACGACCTGCGCGATTATTTTTCCGAGTTCAACATCATCCTCTCCTACCTCTACGACCCCGACGAGATTTTCAAAACGAACGTGGCGCGATGTTCGCGTGGACAATTCATCACCGGCCCGCACCGACCCGATGAGGCGAATGCGATTCATGCGACGACTGTCTTCCTGAAACCTCTGGAACGCCTCGCCATCTTCGACGCCGACGCTACCCCGCGACTTTCCATCCACTATCCACCATCAACTATCAACTCCCCGCTTGCCCTCCATCCCGGCAGCGGCAGCGAGCGGAAGAATTGGCCGGAAGAAAACTGGGTGGAACTCATCGCGCGACTCGTCAACGAAACTCCGTTGAATCTGCTGCTCGTCGGTGGCGAAGCGGAAGGCGAGCGATTGCAACGATTGGCCGCCGCATTGCCGCCCCTCCGCTGTGTCGTGGCCAAGAATCTTCCGTTGGTGGAACTGGCGCAGCGGATGAAATCCTGTCGTGCATTTGTCGGACATGATTCCGGCATCACGCATCTTGCTGCGGCGTTGGGTTTGCCGACGACCGTTTTGTGGGCGCATACCGTGGAAGAAATCTGGCGACCGCAAGGTGCGAACGTGACTGTGCTGCGCGCGGCGGGCGGTATCGGCGGCGTCAGTGTGAATAGGGTTGTAGAGCAACTGACGTGTGAGAAGTGATGAACACCGGAAGTGTGATAGAAGTTAGCCCACGGCATGATCCGTGGGCACGCGAAGCAACCGAACTAGCCCGGTAGGGGCGGCAGAACAACATCAAACAACCCGGAGTTCTTCCGCACCTGCCGGGGCTTTTATATTTTCACTCCCAACCCACGGCTCACGCCGTGGACTGACTTCTGGCACTGCTCCGCAGCTAAACTGACTTTGAAAGCTCTTTGTTGTTTCAGCTTAATCTCCTCCTCCATTCTGCCGATAACAAACTCAACGGCCTCACATTGGCCGAGCTTGCTTATGAAAAAAATCTTTTGCGTCGTCATCTTGATCGTTGGGCTGGGTTCGTTCACGGCGAGTGGTTCTGCGCCCGCCGCTACTGAGAAGCTCACGCGGATGTTGCAGGTCAGCACGCTCTCGCTGCTCAAGGAAGGCAATGCCCGGTTCGTGGATGGCAAACCATTTCACCCGAATCAGGAAGTTTCCCGCCGCGCAGAACTCGCCGCCGCAGGTCAGGAGC
>JAYUAV010000405.1:0-3700 GCA_043741175.1 Verrucomicrobiota bacterium | reverse complement strand
AATTCTTCCACTGCTCCGGTGTTGCCCAACACAATCTTGTTCGGCTGATAAATGGCGTGAGCCGCTCGCAACAATTGTTGGCCTTCAGATGAAGTCACCTCTCCCGCGATGACGACACGACGCGGCTCTTCGAGCGAGAAATCCAGTGCTTGCACCATGTAGGGCACGGCTTGCGGAAATTTTTCCATGCGCGTGGCAAACAACTGGAGCGTGGCATCGGCGGGCATCTTGAAATCCGCTCGACCCGTGATCGCAGCCAGTTTGAGTAACGCAAGCGTGGCCACGGAATTGCCAGACGGTTCGGCCCCGTCGTAATCATCCTTCACGCGCAGGATCAAATCTGCCGAGCCTGCCGCGCTTTGCCAGAAGCCGCCGTTCTCCGCGTCGTAAAACTTCGAGATCATCGCCTCGGCGAGCGCGATAGCGAAGTCGAGATGCTTCCCGTCCAGCGTGGCTTCGCAGAGATGAATCACGCCGTCGAGTTGGAAGGCGTAGGCTTCAAGCAATTGCACATTGTCCCGCTCGCCGTCCCGCCAGCGATGAAAGAGCGTACCGGTAGGGCGCGTCACTCCGTGCGCGCCGTCGTCTCCTTGCATGGCGGCGGCGGGCAGAGGACTGCCCGCCCTACCTACCTCTGCCACCCATAATTTTTCTCGGATGAACGACAAATTCTTCTCCGCTGCTGCGCGATAATTCTCCTCACCTAAAACCACCGACGCTCTGGCAAATGCACCCAGCATCAATCCATTCCACGACGCGAGAATCTTGTCATCGAGATGCGGACGAACACGCGTGGTAATCACTGCGCGCATTTTAGTTTGGGCGGAGGCGAGCAATAAACCATCCGCATCCAACGACCCCTCTCCCGGCCTATCGGCCACCCTCTCCCCATCGGATGGGGAGAGGGACGGGGTGAGGGGGTTCACAACACTCAACACGTTCAGCCCCGGCAACGGATTCGGATGGCTGTGATCCACAAAGTTTCCCTTCTTGGTGATGCCATAGTAGCGCGCAGTGACATTAAATTCCTCCGGTGAGAGCAGCTTCGACAACTCATCGTGCGTCCAGCAGTAGAATTTTCCCTCCTGCCCTTCGCTATCGGCGTCTTCGGCGGAATAAAATCCGCCATCCGGGTGCGTCATGTCGCGCAGGACGTAATCCAAAATGTCGCGCACCGTGTCCGCATGGCGTGCATCGCCGCTCACTAGATATGCGTCGAGGTAAAGCTGCGCGAGTTGCGCGTTGTCATAGAGCATTTTCTCGAAATGTGGCACGAGCCAGTGCGCGTCCACAGAGTAACGCGCGAAGCCGCCGCCGAGTTGATCGTGAATCCCGCCCGCTGCCATCCGGTCACAAGTGTGAATCACCATCGCAGTAGCTTCGCCGTCGGAAAACCGCTTCCCACAATGCAACAGCAGCGACGGCATACTCGGTTGCGGAAACTTCGGCGCGTTGCCGAATCCGCCGTTCTGCGCGTCGAAGGATTCCTTGAACAAGTCACCCGCGCGCCGGATCGCTTCTGCCGAGAGTGATTTTTTCGCCGCTGATGTCTGGCTGGTGGCGAGTTCGAGGCGTGCGGTGATCTCATCAGCGGACGCGGCGACTTCGATGCCGCGCTCGCGCCAGACGCTTGCGACTTGTTGCAGCACGGAAAGAAAACTGCCGCGCCCATGGCGTTCGTCCGGCGGGAAATACGTGCCGCCGAAAAATGGTTTCAAGTCCGGCGTGAGAAAAACATTCAACGGCCAGCCGCCGCCGCCCGTCGTGCTTTGCACGAACGTCATGTAAATCTTGTCCACGTCCGGCCGCTCCTCGCGATCCACCTTGATGCTCACGAAGTTTTCCCGCAGATACGCGCCGATCGCTTCATCCTCGAACGACTCGCGCTCCATGACGTGACACCAATGACACGTCGAGTAGCCGATGCTCAGGAGAATTGGCTTCTTCTCCGAGCGGGCTTTGGCGAACGCTTCGTCGCCCCACGCGAACCAATCCACCGGATTGTGCGCGTGTTGGAGCAGATAGGGAGATTTCTCGCGAGCGAGGCGGTTGTTATGTTTGTGAACGGCGGACATGACGGAGGAAAACATCCAAGTTCCAAGCACCAACATCCAGAGAAATTCCGCCAGATGTCAGCCAGCAACGAGGCCGCGCTCAACGTCCAGCCTCAAGCCATCAGGCGGATAAAGTCGCTGTTCCGCCCGAAGCCGCGTTGCCCGCCGAACCATTCGGCAGAATGAGGCTCATCGGAAATGGTGGTGGTGGAATCATTTCAAGCCTGCGCGCGCACGGCTTGGATAAAAGCCCGCACCTTCGCGTGATCTTTTTTGCCCGGCGCAGATTCGACTCCGCTTGAAACATCAACGCCGAAGGGTTGAACCTTGCACACCGCGTCGCCCACATTCTCGGCAGTCAATCCACCTGCAAGAAAAATTGGACGACCAAGCTTCTTCGCTTCGATGGCGAGATCCCAGTTGAACTTCGCGCCAGTGCCGCCGTGCGCGTCCGGCGAGTAGGCATCGAGCAGATAGGCGTCGGTCGCGTAGTTCGGCAATGCGTCGAGCGACGCGGCATCGCGAATGCGAAATGCCTTCATGTTCATCACACTGAATTGCGTGCAAAACTCTGGCGTCTCCTCCCCGTGAAATTGTAGCAGCGTCACACCACACTCACCGATGGCGCGCAGCACCGTGTCCTCATCGGGGTTCACAAACACGCCCACCTTTACGATGAACGGCGACAACGCGCGGGAAATCCCGGCGGCGGTGGCGATGGAGATGTTACGCGGGCTGCGTTCATAAAACATCAGCCCGATCATGTCCGCGCCCGCTTCGGCGGCGGCTATGCCGTCGGCAACACTGGTGATTCCGCAGATTTTGATTCGAGTACTCATCGGTTGGCGCGAGCAGGCTAGTCGTTGGTGCGAACGCGGAAAAGCTTTTCTGCCGTTCACTGTCTGTTCAAGTCACCAAGCGCAGGCGTTAATAACGCGAGGGAAAACTGGCCGCGCCGACATCGAGATAATTTGTGGCGAAGACGGGTTCGAGAATACCGGCGAGCGATTGGTCAGGGCTGAGTTTCATAACGCGCGGCGGATGTTGTCAGACCAACAGCGAAAATCAAAGCGCACAAAAATGCGGTGAAGCCGTCAGCAACAGACAGGAAGTTTAACCACGGATGGGAAACCAATATTCTTCTCTGCGATGGAAAGCGGCGGTGAACGCGCGAAGCGTTTGGAGTGCGCGGACATGTCCGCGCTTTGGGACTGGGAGACATGTCTCCCAGTCGGAAAGCGGCAACGTGTCCCCGCAGTCCAAATGGTAGGGCGCGTCACTCCGTGCGCGCCGTCGTGGTAAATCAGGACGCTCCCGTTCCAACAGACGGCTCGCGGGGAACTGTGAGCCCTACTAGTCGCGGAGCGACACGGGAAATTAGCCAGCTACGAAGTGGCTGGTAGGAAGTCAGAGAAAATGATTTGTCCCGGCGGGACGATGGATTCCGGCGTCCCTTCAGGACACGATTGGTTTGACGCGCTACCAGCCCCGAAAGCTTTCGGGGCTGGCTAATTTCCGGTTGTTCCTGCCGGAACGAGAAAGCGCGTTTTGGAGTGCGCGGGCATGACCGCGCTTTGGAACTGGGAGACATGTCTCCCAGTCGGAAAGCGGCGACGTGTCGCCGCAGTCCAGAGACGGGGTGCGGG
>JAYUAV010000404.1:0-6210 GCA_043741175.1 Verrucomicrobiota bacterium | reverse complement strand
ACGGCGTTACTTCAAATTCTGCGGATTCAGCGGCTTCAAATCCTTCGTCACGAACAGGCCGTCTTTGCGGATGAGTTCGCCGTCGAACCAGATTTCGCCGCCGCCCCATTCCTTGCGCTGGATCAGCACCATGTCCCAATGCACCGCGCTGCGATTGCCGTTGTCGGCGATCTCATACGCCTGGCCCGGCGTGAAGTGCAACGAGCCGGCGATCTTTTCGTCGAACAGGATGTCGCACATCGGATTCAGGATGTAAGGATTGAAGCCGATGGCGAATTCGCCGATGTAACGCGCACCCGCATCGGTATCGAGAATCTCGTTCAGCCTTTTGGTGTTGTTGCTGGTGGCTTTGGTGACTTTGCCGTTGGTGAATTCAAGGCGCACGTTTTCAAACTTTGTGCCCGCGTAGATCGTCGGCGTGTTGAACTGGATGACGCCGTTGACGGAATCTTTCACCGGGCAGGAGAACACTTCGCCATCGGGGATGTTGAGCAAGCCCTCGCACATCTTTGCCCCGATGTTTTTGATGCTGAACTTGAGGTCCGTGCCGGGCGAAATGAGGTGAACGCGGTTCGCCTTCTTCATGCGCGTTTGCAAGGGGATCATCGCCTTGGCCATCTTGCGGTAATCCATGGTGCAGACATCGAAGTAAAGATTCTCGAAGGCTTCGGTGCTCATGCCCGCGCCTTGCGCCATGCTGGGCGTCGGCCAGCGGAGTACGCACCAACGGGTTTTGTTCACGCGCTGATCCTGCACGGGGCGAATTGTTTTCGAGTAGAGCGAGAGGCGATCACTCGGCACGTCAGAGTTTTCGCTCATGTTGTCTGAGCCACGAATGGCGATGTACACTTGCATCTTCTTCATGCGCGCGAGTTCCAAATCGCGAACGAGTGTGGCGTGCTTGGAATCTGTGCCGAGAAGAATTTCCCGCGAAACGCGCGAGTGGCGGACATCAATCAGCGGTGTGCCGCCCGCAGCACGGACGGCGCGCAGCAATTCGACGGACATCTCATCGGGCACGTCGGTCATGTCGAGCAGGACGTGGTCGCCCTTCTTGACGCGAGTGGAGTAAGTGATGAGGAGGTTTGCCAATTTGGTGAAGCGTGGATCGGTCATAATTTCGCAAAAGGCTAGGGAAGAAACGCGAGTTGTCGAGCGGAGTTGTAGCTTCCAAGACTGGGTTTTCAAGGATGGGTTCAAAGATTGACAAAAATTGGCCATTCTTCAAGAATCCACCCGTTCGGGTAGCAGTACGTTTCTTCAGCGGGGTTCCCCACCCCCACCTCCTTGGCGTCTGCTGCCCGAATATTTTCACACGGCAAAACCATCTGCCCGATCTGAATTCGGACGCCGTGGAATTTGCGGAGGCAATCGTGATTTTGGTTTGTTTGTCTTTCATGTCGCGCTTCTACTCGGCCTCTTGTTTCAACGGTTTACTGCGTCACTTCTTAAAGCCGCCTTGTTCATGCCCGCCACCCGGACGCGCTAGCGGCTTGCTTCGCTAACACACCCCACCAGCAGGTCATCAGAAAAGACGGCTTGGGAAAGAGACGAAATAGTCTAACTTGATTCCAATTAGACAATGAATTCATTTCGCCGTCAGTTGCCTACTCACTTTGCCGACGCTTCCAAATTCGGTTGCGCGCTCATCCTGCTGTTGCTCGCCGCGCTTCCCTGTGCGGCACAAAATCTCGCGCTCAATCCTGGCTTCGAGTCCGGCACGACTAGTTGGTTTCCCACTGGCCCGGCTACGCTCACGTCCTCCACCGCGCAATCGCACTCTGGTGGCCGTTCGGGATTGCTGACGAATCGCACCGACACTTGGAATGGGATTCATCAATCATTTCTCGGTGTGTTGCAACCGACCAACACTTACAAGGTCAGCGCGTGGGTGCGGCTCGGCAGTGGCACGAATCAAACCGTGCTTCTGACAGCGCAAAAGACCGACGGCGCGGGGACGAGTTATCAAACTGTCGCATCCGGCACGGCCACTTCGACGAACTGGACGCAACTGGTCGGCGGTTACACGCTCACGGTCACGGGCACGTTGACCTCACTCACGATCTATATGGAAGGCCCGCCCGCAGGCGTGAGTTTTTACGCGGATGATTTTCTTGTGGAGAACTACGATTGGAAAACTCTCGCCAACGCGCGCATTGAACAGAACCGCAAGCGTAACGTGCAGTTGCTGATCGTGGACGCAGCGGGCAATCCCGTTCCCGGCACGACCGTCGCCGTCAAACAGACCAAACATCTCTTCGCATTCGGCTCGGCAATCAATGGCAACATTTCCAATCCGAACTACGCCGCGTTCTTCAAGACAAACTTCGAGTGGGCTGTGATGGAAAACGAATCCAAGTGGTATTCCAACGAGCCCACGCGCAGCAACGTCACTTACACCGTCGCCAACACCATCACGAATTTCTGTTACACCAACGGCATCACGCTGCGCGGCCACACGCTGTTCTGGGCAGTAGATCAGTTCGTGCAATCGTGGGTGACAAATCTTTCCAACGCCAATCTGCTCGTCCATCTAACGAACCGGATCAATAGCGCGGTGGCAAATTTCAAAGGCACGTTCCAGCACTGGGACGTGAACAACGAGATGCTGCATGGAAATTATTACGGCAACCGCCTCGGCAACTGGGTCAACCCGTGGATGTTCACGCACGCCCGCTCGCAGGACGCCAACGTGAAATTGTTTGTCAACGATTACAACGTCGTCGCCGGAAATGAAACCGACGCCTACAAGCAGCAGATCCTCGCGTTGATCGCGTCCAATGCGCCAGTGGGCGGCATCGGCGCGCAAGGTCACTTCGGCGCGACCATCAGTCCGTTAATCACGGAACTCCGCCTCGATAGTCTTGCTGAACTCGGCCTACCCATCTGGATCACCGAGTACGATTCCGTCAACGCGAATGAAACCATTCGCGCCGACAATCTCGAAATGCTTTATCGCATCGCGTTCAGCAAAACTGCCGTGGATGGCGTGTTGATGTGGGGTTTCTGGGCTGGGTCGCACTGGCTTGGATCGAATGCGGCCATCGTGAATTTGAACTGGACGTTGAACGCTGCTGGCACGCGTTATCAATCGCTGCTCAACGAGTGGACCACCGTCACCAACGGCGCAGCGGGCGCAGGCGGCGCGTATGATTTTCGCGGCTACCACGGCAACTACGATATCACGATCACGCCACCGGGCGGATTACCGACGTTGCGGAGAATTGTTTTAGATCCCGGCTCGAGTACAAACGTCGTGACGATCATCGCACACACTGGCGGAACAAAACCGCTGCTCCACAATTCGGGACGCGCAGCGGCAAGCGGGCCGTTTCAATTTCAACTCACCGGCGATGCGGGGCGCACGTTTGCGATCCAATCATCCACCAACTTGAGCACCACGAACTGGTTGACGATCTCCAACATATTGAATCCTTACGGCACGATTTGGTTCACGAATCCCGGAGCAGTTTTACAAACGCAGCAATTCTTCCGCGCCCGATTGTTGCCCTAAAGACCACGCGGGCGGTTCAGATTCGTTATCGTTCTTTCATAACACTGGAGTTCAGATGCGGGGTTGTATTTTGCGAACCTGACTGTCCCGACCCGCTTCGATCAGCGCGATGATCTTCTCCGAATCATAAACGCATCCCGCCCACGTTCCGCCACTGGCCAGTTGCAATGCAGCCCAGAGGCGCGTGTCGTCGGGCAGCGCGGCGTTCGGGGACAAATCATTTCGCATTGAACGATCTGCCAGAATTGTTGCGCCTTCTTCCGGTGTGAAACGAGATTCGCCTTCACCAACCAAATCCACACTCGCTTCGCGGGAGTTGCGATCAATATGAATTCGGATGATGTCGCCATCCAAAACTTTTCCAATCGGCCCGCCCGCCAACCCTTCCGGGCCGATGTGACCAATGCACGCGCCGGTGGAGAGTCCCGAAAATCGCGCGTCCGTCAGCAACACGACGTGTTTGCCAAACGGCAGATGTTTCAGCGCGCCTGTAACTTGGTAAGTTTCCTCCATGCCCGTACCCATGGGTCCGATGCCTGTCAACACCAGCACGTCACCAGCCTTGATGCGCCCGGCTTTGATGGCGGCCATCGCACTCTTCTCACTTACGAAAACGCGAGCCGGTCCTTCCTTGCGATAAACGCCGTCCGCGCCCACGACGGTTGGATCAATCGCCGTTGCCTTCACGACGGAACCTTCGGGCGCGAGATTGCCGCGCGGGAAAATCATCGTCCCGGTCAGACCGTGCTCACGGGCTTTGTCCGGCGAGAAGATGACGTCATCTGCGTTCACGCCGTCTTGTTGTTCAAGCAATTCACGGAAGCGCAAACGTCGCTCGGATTTTTCCCACCAGTCGAGATTCTCGCTCAAAGTTTTTCCAGTGACGGTCAACGCATCGGTGTTGAGCAAACCAAGTCGGCGCAAATGCAACATCACTTCCGGCACGCCGCCCGCGAGGAACACGCGCACGGTAGGATGATAAATCGGGCCGTTGGGCAGCACACTCACGAGACGCGGCACGCGGCGGTTCACGGAAATCCAGTCGTCCACGGTCGGGCGTTTCAGCCCTGCGGCATGGGCGATGGCGGGAATGTGCAGCAACAGATTCGTCGAGCCGCCGAACGCGGCGTGCAGCACCATCGCATTCTCGATGCTCGCCGAAGTCAGAACGTCGCGCATCTTGAGTTTGCGTTCATCCAGATTATGCAACGCGCGGGCGGAACGTTTGGCCATGTCCAGCCACACGGGTTGACCTGACGGCGCGAGTGCCGAGTGCGGCAACGAAAGTCCGAGTGCTTCGCCAACGACCTGCGAGGTCGCCGCCGTGCCGAGAAACTGGCAACCACCACCCGGCGAACCGCACGCGCGACATCCGAGTTCGGCTGCTTCGGGCAATGAAATCAATCCGTGCGCGTAACGTGCGCCGAGTGTTTGCACTGTGCCTGCGTCTTCTGCGCCCGCAGCCGGCAGCGTGACTCCGCCGGGCACGACCACGGATGGCAAGTCGCGCAAGCCCGCTACCGCCATCAACATCGCAGGCAGCCCTTTGTCGCACGTCGCGATTCCGAGCACTCCTGAGCGCAACGGCAGTGAACGTGCGAGTCGCCGGAAAATCACGGCGGCATCGTTGCGATACGGAAGGCTGTCGAACATGCCGACAGTTCCCTGCGTACGACCGTCACAAGGATCAGAGCAGAACCCTGCGAACGGAATAGTTTTCAGTTTTCGAAATTCCTCCGCCGCCGCCTGAACGAGCAATCCGATTTCCCAATGCCCCGTGTGATAGCCGAGCGCGATTGGTTTTCCATCCGGCGCACGCAGTCCGCCCTGAGTACTGAGGATGAGAAATTGTTTGCGACCAACCTCGGCGGGATTCCAACCCATGCCAGCATTCTGCGTCATGCCGAAGAGATCGCCGCTCGGACTGTGCAGCAACATCTCCTCGGTGATGGGCAGGCTTCCCGCCGGACCGCTCGCACGAGTTTGAATCTGGTAAATCTCAGGCGTCGCGGAATCGAACACGTCGTGGCTGGAATTCATGCGATCATTGAAACAGGTCTGACACCGATGGAAAAGAAAACTGCGAGTTCGTTTGCTTGCGATTGAAACGCACGACAAGAGGAGACGCAAGAAAGTCCCGTCGTTGAAACAGATGCCGGCGGAAAAAGCGAACGCGGATTGTTTTCGGTTGCTTCCGGTTTCGTCTTCCTTGAAGCTCCGCGCTTCGCATGAATATACCGATTGGCGATGCTATCCACACCTCCGGCAGCACCGCCGATCTGAACGACGTTGAGCAGCGCGCCGCAAAATCCAAAATCACTTGGCGACTGCTGCCGTTACTCTTCTTCTGCTACATCATCGCCTACATTGACCGGATCAATGTGGGCTTTGCCAAACTGCATTTGCGTGAGGTGCTGGGAGTTGAACCGGGCGTTTTCAGCAGCGTCTATGGTTTTGGGGCGGGACTCTTCTTCATCGGATATTTTATTTTTGAAGTGCCAAGCAATCTCATTCTTCATCGGGTCGGAGCGCGGGTGTGGATTGCGCGGATCATGATCGTGTGGGGTTTTGTTTCCATGGCGTTTATGTTTCTGAATGGCGTCACGATGTTTTACGTGATGCGTTTCCTACTCGGAGCCGCAGAGGCCGGTTTTTTCCCGGGAGTAATTCTCTACCTCACTTACTGGTATCCCGCC
>JAYUAV010000403.1:0-6126 GCA_043741175.1 Verrucomicrobiota bacterium | reverse complement strand
TGAGCTTTTTCACGGGGCGCGCATCGAGCGTCAGATTCCGCTCACGCGCAGACCAAAACATTTTGATCTCTCGCTCGCTCTGCCCGATGACTTTTCCACCGACGAAGTAGCCTTTCTGCCCGTGCCGGATCATCTGCGCACTGCCTACGCCACGAAACGAACGCAGCGTCGCCATGAGATAGATCGCTTCGAGGATGTTGGTCTTGCCCTGCGCATTGTCGCCGAGCAGGACGTGGAATCCGGGCGCAAAGCTCGCGTCCAACCGCTGATAATTGCGGAAGTCGCGAAGTCTTAATTGCGCCAGATGCACGTCGGGAAGGATGCGGGTCGGGCGGGAAGCTCGCGAGATTTTTTCGCCGAGCATAGTTGAGGCTACAAACTTTAGCAGGATTTCCAGGCGCAATCGAATTGCGCTTCACAGGCGTTTCAGGAAAGATTTGGCGCATTATGGAATGGATCACTCAACCGGAAATTTGGATCAGCTTGTTCACCTTGACGGTGCTCGAGATCATTTTGGGCATAGATAACATCGTTTTCATCTCGATCCTCGCGGGCAAATTGCCCAAGGAAGAACAGGCCAAGGCGCGGCAGACCGGATTGATGCTTGCGCTCGTCACGCGTGTCTTGTTGCTCTGCGGGCTGGCTTTCATGGTCAAGCTCACCAAACCGTTGTTCGAGATTCCGACGATGGGACTGCTCGCTCACCCGCACCCCGTCTCAGGTCGCGATCTGATCCTCATCTTCGGCGGACTGTTCCTGCTCTGGAAAAGCACGCACGAAATCCACGATAAACTCGAAGGCGAAGACGGCGAGGTGACCAGCCGCGTCGCACCGAAGTTCGACGCTGTAATCGTGCAAATCCTGCTCCTCGACATCGTGTTCTCGCTGGACTCGGTGATCACTGCCGTCGGCATGGCGAAACATCTTGGGGTTATGATCGCGGCAGTCATCATCGCGCTCGTTTTCATGTTGGTCTATGCGGGCAAGATCAGTGACTTCATCCACAAGCATCCGTCGCTGAAGATGCTCGCGTTGAGTTTTCTGATGCTTATCGGCTGTGCGCTGGTGGCGGAAGGTTTCCACAAGGAAATCCCGAAAGGCTACATTTACTTCGCGATGGCATTCTCAGTGGGCGTGGAAGCATTGAACATCCGGCTGCGTGGCAAGAAAAAACCTGCGGTGGTGGAATTACACCAGCCGTATCGCTGATCACCGCGCGAGTGGACAAACTCATCTGCTGCGCTACGATTTCAGTGGGCTGGCTGCGGTTGCAGACTAGTTAGTTTGGACTTGAGCGGACGGCCTGAACACAAAACTAAATCGAAACATGAAATCCATCGCTACAGTCGTCGCGCTCGTTTGCGCTGCGTTCATCATCAGCGGCTGCTCCACTTGCTGCAAAAAGAAGTCGCAATGCTCCGCCAAACCTTCCTGCGGTATGGCCTGCTGCGCCGAAGGCAAAACCACTTGCACCACCTGTCCGACTTGCAGCGCAAAGAAGTAATCAACTTCTTTTTCACCACGGCCAGACTTCGGTCTGGCCGTTTTGTATTATAACGCCAGCAGCAGTTTCTTGATCTCTTTCACACGCGCCTCGGCGGTCTTCTTCGTCAGGCGTGGAAACTTGCCGCCGAGTGTGATGAGTTCGATGCCAGTGCGTTGACAGTATTTTCCAATAGATTAACCTTTGCCCATGGGTTACACGAAGACCGATCACTACGATGGAATCATCCGCCGCCACATCAGATCGGGGCGAGCGTCCAACAAGACGGAAGTTGTTCACCAAGCATTGTCACTGCTAGATGCTGTCACGCGCAACCGAGGACCGGTGGGTTCGAGCTTCGCTAACGCCGCCGAACTTGAAGCCTTATTGCTCGAAGCGAAACCAGCCAAGCCAATGACAGCGGCACGCAAGGCCAGAATCTACGGGGATTTGAAACCGTGAAGTGGCAGGCATCTCCCGAAGTGGATGAAGACCTGATCGAAGGTCGGGATTACATCCGGGGTGATAATGATGTCGCGGCTCATGCGTTTCTGAACTCGGCTTTTGAAACGTTCGACATGCTCGGTGACTTTCCAGAAATGGGTCCTCGCGCTAGTCTCCGATCGAAGAAGCTTCGCGACCTGCGGTTTTTCGTGATGCCCCCGCCGTTCAACCGATGGATCGTGTTCTATCGCGTCACCGATTACGGCGTTGGAATCGTCCGAGTCTTGCATGGGAGCATGAATTGGAGACAAGAGCCAAAGCGGTTTTTTTGAAATTGTGCATCCATCAAATCGCCAGCAGCAGTTTTTTGATCTCCTTCACGCGCGCCTCGGCGGTCTTCTTTGTCAGACGCGGGAACTTACCGCCGAGCGTGATGAACTCCTTGTTCCGTGTGAGCATGATCTTGTCTTCCTTCACTTCCACGACGGTGATATTCCGTTCGCTCGCGAGAATCTTCAATTCCGCCACAGCTAATAACAATTCCACCGCAGGCGGCAGCGGGCCGAAGCGATCACGCATCTCTTTTCGCAACGCTTCCATCGCCGCTTTGTCCGTGGCTTGCGCGAGCTTGCGGTAAATCTCGATGCGATGTTGGGATTCGGGAGCGTAGTTATGGGGCAAGGCTGCGGTGGTAGGGCGCGTCACTCCGTGCGCGCCGTCATCGCGAGTCAGAACGCGTCCGTTGGCAACAGCGGCGGGCAGAGGACTGCCCGCCCTACCAGTCTCAGACCCTGCGTGCATCTCCAGAAAATCCAACGCCACTCGCACTTCCACGCGCGGCTTCACCTTCTCACCTTTCATCGAGCCGACGCTTTGTTTGAGCAACTGGCAGTAAAGCTCGAAGCCCACCGCTGTGATGTGACCGCTCTGTTCCGAACCCAAAAGATGTCCCGCGCCGCGAATCTCCAAGTCGCGCATCGCTATCTTGAAGCCGCTGCCGAGCGATGCATATTGCTTCATCGCGCTGATGCGTTTGCGCACATCGCTCAACATCCCTGCGCTTCGCGGCAACATCAGATACGCGTATGCCTGATGCTTGTAGCGACCCACACGCCCGCGCAACTGGTAAAGATCGCTCAAACCAAAACGATCCGCGCGATCAATGATGATCGTGTTCGCATTTGGAATATCCAAACCGCTCTCGATGATCGTCGTGGAGAGCAGCACGTCGGCGTCACCGTTGATGAACGTGGTCATCACTTCTTCCAAGTCGTCTGCGTTCATCTGCCCGTGCCCGACCACGATGCGTGCATCCGGCACAAGCGTCTGCAACTTCTGTTGCATCGTGTAGATCGTCGTCACGCGATTGTGCAGGAAGAAAACCTGACCGCCGCGCGCCATCTCTCGCTTAATCGCATCGCGGATGGTGCGTTCGTCGTATTCGATCACGATGGTCTCGACGGGCAAACGGTCATTCGGCGGAGTTTGAATCGTACTCATGTCCCGTGCGCCGGTGAGCGCGAGATACAACGTGCGCGGAATCGGCGTGGCACTGAGCGTCAACACGTCCACGAGCGTGCGCAGGCGTTTGAATTTTTCTTTGTGCAACACGCCGAAGCGTTGTTCTTCATCAATCACAACCAAGCCCAAATCTTTGAACGCAATATCCTCCTGCACGATGCGATGTGTGCCGATGACGATGTCCACCGTGCCTTCCGCGAGTGCCTTCACCACGCGATCCTGTTCGCCGCGCGTGCGATAGCGCGACAGCAGTTCGACACGAACTGGATAATCCGCCATGCGTTCACGGAAATTGTTGTAATGCTGCTGCGCGAGAACGGTCGTCGGCACAAGGATGGCAACCTGCTTTCCACCCATCACACACTTGAACGCGGCGCGGATGGCGACTTCTGTTTTGCCAAAACCCACATCGCCGCAGATCAAACGATCCATCGGCTTGGCGCGTTCCATGTCGGCTTTGGTTTCGATGATGGCGCGCATTTGATCCGGCGTTTCCTCATAAACAAACGCGCCTTCGAACTCGCGTTGCCAAACCACGTCCGGAGGAAACGCGTGACCTTCCTGCGATTCGCGCACGGCCTGGATGCGCAACATCTCCGCCGCGACATCGCGCACCGCATGTTCCGCATGCTCTTTCGCCTTGGCCCAACGCGTGCCGCCGAGTTGGTTCAACGGCGGATTCGCCTTGCCCGCACCGACGTATTTGCTGACGAGATGTGATTCGCTGACGGGAACGTAAAGTTTCGGTGGCTCAAGATCGTTGTCACTCGGCGCGTATTCGATGACCAAACACTCAGTTGATGGTTGAGAGTTGATGGTTGATAGCTCTCGCCCGCGTCCGCCGCTTCCCATCGGCAAGTTTTTCAATCCGAGATAGCGCCCGATGCCGTTTTGCAGATGCACGACGAGATCGCCTTCTTCCAAATCCGTGAAATCAATGTCCAACGCCGAGCGCGTGGCCTGCGCGTGCGCGGACTTTTGCCGACGAGGACGCTGCACCTTGTAACGACCGAAGATTTCCGCGTCAGTGACCACCACGAGTTTTGCCTCGTCGCAAATAAACCCACGAGCGAGCGAGCCGATCTGCGGATTGAGTTCAATCCCAAAGCCAAACTCCTTCCACACTTCTTCAAACCGCTGACGCTCGCCGTCGTTGTTGCAAAAAACTTGGACTGCATAGCCCTGTCGCAACCAACGATGCAGTTGCGCGAAGAATTCACGTCGTTGAACCTCGGCGATCTGTATCTCTGGCGCGCGTTCACCCAATGGACGAAAGGCATCGAGTGAGGAGAAAAGCGAAGCGCCCCTTACCCCATCCCTCTCCTTGTCGGACGGGGAGAGGGTGGCCGATAATCCGGGTGAGGGGAAAACATCCTCGCTCACCTCAACACGAGTCATCGCACGCGTATCGAGTTCACCGACAAATTTATCCCACGCGATGAAGAACAGATCGTTTGCAGGAATCTGTTTCGCGTAATCATCCGCGACCGTCGCAAGTTGCTCTGCTTCGCACAGGAGAAAAATGGTTTCAGATGGAAGATGATCGAGGAGAGTTGATATCCCAGTTATCTGACCTCCGACTTCTGACTTCTGACTTCCGTCCCTGAGAATCCCCAACTCACCCGCAGGCGGTAGCGTCACGCCCGTGATCTCTTCGCGCGAAATCTGCGTGAGCGGATCGAAGTAACGCAGCGATTCCAGTTCGTCGCCGAAAAACTCCAATCGCACCGGCCACGGGCTTGTCGGTGGGAAAATGTCCACGATGCCGCCACGCATCGCGATCTCTCCTTTTTGCGTGACCTGCGCTTCAGGCTCATAGCCTTGCGCCTCCAGCCATTCGACCAGATCGAGTGGATTCGCATGATCGCTGCGTGCCAGCGTTCGCGTGCGAATCGCGAGATCAGTCGGCGCAAAAGTTTTTTGCAACAACGCGGTGATGCTCGTGACGACGATTGCCGATTGCCGATTGCCGATTTATCAGACAACGCCAGAAGCGTTCCAAGCCGGTCACTGATGACATCCGCTGGCGGGAGCTTGCCTTCGTGCGGAAGAATTTCCCAAGCGGGGTAAAACAAGGGCGAGGATGGAGGATGGAGAATAGAGGATGGCACTTCCCCAACTTTAGACGTTAGCCCTTCGACATTAGACTCAGCACCCAACCACGTCCCGATGTCCTGCTGCACGCTCTCCTGCGCCTTGAGATTGTCCGTGACGATGACGATGGGACGCGAAGGAAATTGCCGATGAAGCAACGCCGCGAGAAAGGGTTGTGCGGAAGCGCAAATCCCGGCGCAAGACAAAACGCCGCCCCGCTCCACGCGCCGCAGGAGTTCCTGCACAGCGGGAGTTGTAGCGATGTCAGCGAACAGATCGTTCCGTGCTGACGCTGCTGTATTTTGCGCCAAGCGCGAGGACAATCTCAGCCGCGCCGCGAGCCGTCAAGCCTTGGTGCCTTGGTAGGCTACGAAACAGGGCAGACGCATCTCAATTCGTTTGGACGCGGAAGGCTTTCTTTTTCTGCTCTCGCGCAAAACTGCTGTCATCAATCTGGCTGGCCGCAAAGTTTTCCCTGAAGAGATTGAGTCCGTCTTGAACCGGCATCCTTCGGTTGGCGAATCGCGGGTCTATGGCAAACTCCATCCGCACCTTGGCGAGACAGTTGAAGCCGAAGTTGTGTT
>JAYUAV010000402.1:0-2911 GCA_043741175.1 Verrucomicrobiota bacterium | reverse complement strand
CGATGCAGCATCCGGCGGTGTTGGTGGCGAGTCACGGGCCGTTCACTTGGGGGAAAGACGTGGCAGACGCGGTGCATAATGCGGGTGTGCTGGAGTTCATCGCGCAACTCGCGAGTGAGACGTTGAAGATCAATCCGAAGTTGAAACCGATGCAATCTGTCTTGCTCGACAAACATTATTTACGTAAACATGGAGCGAACGCCACATACGGACAGGGCGGAAAACACTGACTCGACCAACCAAATACAACCATGACGAAAAACTTGTTTAACTTGGCAGCGATTTTAAGCGCAGGTGTTGGCGCGCTTTTGATCGCTGGCTGCGCTTCCTCGAAATGCTGCAAAATGAATTCATCTTCCAACTCTACTCCGTTCGGCAAAGTTGACGGCAAAGCTGTCTCGCTCTACACGCTGAAAAACTCCAAAGGTGCGGAAGCTCAAATCTGCAACTACGGCGGCATTGTCACATCGCTCAAGGTCGTGGATAAGAACGGGAACTTCAGCGATGTAGTTCTCGGCTACGACAATCTTGAAGGTTACATCAAGAGTACACCTTACTTCGGCGCGCTGATCGGTCGTTATGGGAATCGCATCGCGGGAGGCAAGTTCACGTTGAACGGCAAGGAATATACTCTGGCGAAAAACAACAACGCAAATTCCCTGCACGGCGGGGTGAAAGCTTTCGACAAGGTTGTGTGGAACGTGACTAAGGTTACGGCAAACTCACTCACGCTTCATTATTTGAGCAAATCTGGCGAGGAAGGCTTTCCTGGAAACCTGAATGTGACGGCTGTCTATACGTTGACGGATGACAACGCGCTGCGGGTGGAATTTACGGCCACGACGGATGCCGACACGCATTGCAATCTGACGCATCACTCTTACTTCAACTTCGCGGGCAAGGGTGACATTCTAGGCCACGTTGTCACGATCAACGCGGACAAGTTCACGCCTGTGGATGCGAATTTAATTCCGACGGGCGAACTGCGTGCAGTCAAAGGCACGCCGCTGGACTTTACATCGCCGACGGTTGTTGGCGCGCGCATCGAGAACGACGACGAACAACTCAAGCTCGGCAAAGGCTACGATCACAACTGGGTGTTGAACCAGAAATCTGCGGGAGCGTTGACACACGCGGCGACGGTGAGCGAGCCGACGAGTGGTCGCGTGATGGATGTCTGGACGACTGAACCCGGGATGCAGTTCTACACGGGAAATTTCCTCGACAGCACGATCACCGGCAAAGGCGGCTGGACGTATGCTTTCCGTAACGGCTTCTGCATGGAGCCGCAGCATTTCCCTGACTCGCCGAATCAAGCGAGCTTTCCGACGACCGTTTTGAAGCCCGGCCAGATTTACAAGAACACGATCATCTATAAATTCTCCGTCAAGTAACCAACTCAACTACCCCAAACGAAAATGAAACTCACGCAACTCAAATTCTCACTCCTCGCGGTCGCTGCGGCACTCGCGATCACCGGCTGCGGCAAGCAGGACGGCGGTTCAGCTTCCGGCGGCGGCGCTAAACCCACAGCATCCGGCAAGAAGCTTCAACTCGCGTTCGTCGTCAACAATGCGTCATCGTTCTGGACGATTGCTCACGCGGGCGTGGATGACGCCGTGAAAGAACTCGGCAACGTGGAAGTGGATTTCCGCATCCCGTCCACTGGCACAGCCGCCGAACAACATCAATTGCTCGACGATTTGCTTTCCAAAGGTGTGGATGGCATCGCCGTCAGCGCGTTGGATGCGGACAACCAGACGGAATTCCTGAACAAGCTCGCGAGCAAGACGCTTTTGATCACGCACGACAGCGATGCACCCAAGAGCAAACGCGTTTGCTACATCGGCACGGACAACACTGCTGCCGGAGTCGAGGCTGGCAAGCTCATCAAAGAAGCGTTGCCCAACGGCGGCAAGATTATGGTGTTCGTTGGGACGTTGGATGTGCAGAACGCGAAGGAACGTTACGCTGGCATCAAGAAAGAACTCGCTGGCTCAAAGGTTGAAATCATTGACGTGCGCACGGATGAAACCGACCGCGCCCGCGCTCAGAAAAATGTGGAAGATACGTTGGTTAAATATCCCGACATCTCTGGTCTCGTCGGTTTGTGGAGCTACAACGGCCCCGCAATTCTGAACGGCGCAAAAACCTCCGGCAAGGCGGGTCAGGTCAAGATCATCTGCTTCGACGAGGAAGAACAAACTCTCGCAGGCATCGCCAGCGGCGCGATCTTCGGCACAGTGGTGCAGCAACCGTACGAGTTCGGTCGCCAATCAATCCTCCGCATGGCTAAATATATTGGCGGCGACAAGGAAGCACTCGCAGGCGGCCAGCAGATTGTTCCCACGTTGAGCATCAAGAAAGAAGGCGTGGCTGAGTTCAAGGCCAAGCTGATGAAGCTTACCGGCGGCAAATAAGATATTCGACAGCAGCAGCCGACGTGTGGAGGCTTACGCTTCCTGGAAGTTCATTCCGAACTTCATCACGTCGGCTGCTACGATTTTTTTATGGCGACGACACCTCTCCTCCAAATGCGCGGAATCGGGAAACGCTTTCCCGGCGTCGTCGCGCTCGACAATGTCGGCATCGAAGTCGGCAAGGGCGAGGTCGTCGCACTCTGCGGCGAGAATGGCGCGGGCAAGTCCACGATGATGAAAATCCTCGGCGGCGTGTATCAGCCCGACGGCGGCGAGATTCTCGTGGATGGTCAGTCGGTGAAGATCAACAACGTCGTGGACGCGATGAAGCTTGGCATTGCGTTCATTCACCAGGAACTCAACGTCCTCGACAATCTCGACGTGGCGGCAAATGTTTTTCTCGGTCGCGAACCGTTGATCAAGCCGTTCCATCTGATTGACCGAAAAAAAATCCACGCAGACACCGAGCCGCTGTTGAAACGCCTTGGCTT
>JAYUAV010000401.1:0-2543 GCA_043741175.1 Verrucomicrobiota bacterium | reverse complement strand
GCGCTCAATCAATTGCGCGACGACCGCCGCCGTCTCGCCCGCGAAAGGCAAGTTATGCAACACTTCGATCCCGCCACCGACACCGCGCCCGACTGGGATCAGGTGCAACCCGTCCTCGACGAAGCGATGGCCGACCTGAGCGACGAAGACCGCGATGCACTGCTGCTGCGCTATTTCAAGAACCACGATTTCCGCGCCATCGGCTCAACCCTCGGCGTGAGCGACGACGCTGCGCAAAAACGCGTGACCCGCGCCCTTGAACGACTTCGCACGCACCTCACCAGTCGTGGCGTGACCACGACCGCGCTCGCGCTTTCCACCGCGCTCGCCGCCAACGCCGTCCCGCTCGCGCCTGCTGGTTTGGCCGCCGCGCTTTCCACCAGCGCACTAGCGGGAACAACTCTCGCCACCGCCGCCACCGTAACCAAAGCCATCGCCATGACCACACTTCAAAAGACCGCCATAGCCGCCACCATCGCCGTTCTCGCCGGAGCAGGAATCTACGAAGCCCGCCAAGCCGCCCAACTGCGTGAGCAGGTTCAAAAACTTCAGCCTCTCGTTGAACAAAACCAGCAGTTGCAAAACTGTTTTGCGGATGCCACAAATCAACTCACTGGATTGCTCGCGGAGAATTCTCGGCTTAAATCCAATTCAAACCAGAGCGAGGTTTTGAAACTGCGAGGTGTAGTAACGCAGCTAAGAAATAAGCTTACGGAGGTGGTGTCAGACAGCGGGCAGAACGCCAACGATCCGTTGTTTACCGCAGCGAAAACATGGGGAAGTCGGGCAATTGCATTCTCAGAAAAAATAGCACGCTCACCTGAACAAAACATTCCGGAGTTTCAATACCTCTCAGAGTCACACTGGCTGGACGTTGTCAAAGATGTCGATTTTGAGGAAGACTTTGAGAGTGCAGCGCAAATGCTGCGCGATTCCGCCAAGAACCGTTTCGGCACTGAACTAAGAGACGCTTTCAAAAAATACTTGGAGGCGAATCCAGCCGGCGATCTTCCAACTGAATTAGGTCAGCTCAAACCTTATTTCAGCCACCCGCCAAGTGACGACATCCTAAAACGCTACACGCTGCTTCAATTGGGAAAGGTTGCTGACCTCGCAAAGGATGCTGCCTTGGTAGATGAAACGGCGACTCCGATCGGAAACGAGCAAAGCATGATTCGGATCGGTCAAGGCGTCTTTATTCGGATGTTGAGAACCAGCAAATAATTCGCACAGTCTGATATCAATCCGACTATGCAGACTGCATAACGACGAACCGTAGGGAAAACCGAGTGTGTTGAAATCACTCTCGAACTCTCGCAATTTACCGGTCTTTCCGGGCGGCAAGAATGTTACTCCTACGGAGCTTGGTTTCGTCTTCGCGGGGCGGCTATAAACATGTCGCGCCGCTGGCGCTGGGTTCGTCCCGCGAGGGACAATTGGAAATTAGCCAGCTACGAAGTGGCTGGAAATCCATCGCACATGAAATCCGTCCTGAAAGGACGGCGGAAATCTCGCAACCATCCATCGTCACTCCGCGACGAAATTCCTTTTCAACCTCAATCCAGACACTGGCGTGTCTGGCTAATTTCCGCTGTCACTTCGTGACTTCTGAATTCAAAACGCCTTCGCTGCGATGTCCCGGCGGAACTGCGCGCCTTCAAACGTGATCGCTTCCACCGCCGCATACGCTGCGGCTTGCGCGGCTTTCAAATCCTTGCCCAACGCCGTCACGCCGAGAACGCGGCCGCCGTTCGTGACGATGTTGTCCCCTGTCCTCGCCGTGCCAGCGTGGAAAACTTTTGTTCGCGGCAGCGCGTTCGCGGCTTCGAGTCCTGAGATGACTTTGCCTTTCGCGTAGTTGCCGGGATAACCACCGCTGGCCATCACCACGCACAAACTCGCGAGCGGACTCCATTTGAGTTCAATCTTGTCCAACGTGCCATCGACACTCGCACTGAGCAATTCCACCAAATCATTTTCCAGTCGCGTGAGATAAACCTGCGTCTCCGGATCGCCGAAACGCGCGTTGAACTCCAGAATCTTTGGGCCGTCCTTTGTCAGCATCACGCCGGGATACAGGATGCCGCGATAATCAATCCCTTCCGCCTCGCAGCCGCGCATGAACGGTTCGAGAACTTGGGTGGCGGTGGCGGTGAGTTGCGCGTCGGACAGGAATGGCGTGGGCGAATATGTGCCCATGCCGCCGGTGTTCAGGCCGAGGTCGCCATCAAGCGCGCGTTTGTGATCCTGTGACGTGGGGAAAATCTTCGCCGTCGTGCCATCGCACAGCGCGTGCATTGAGACCTCGATGCCTTCCAGAAATTCCTGAATGACCACGTTCGTGCCCGCCGCGCCGAACGCCTTGCTGACCATGATTTCATCCACGGCCCGTTCGGCTTCGGCTTGATTGGCGCAGATCAACACGCCCTTGCCCAGTGCCAGTCCGTCCGCCTTCACCACGCACCTGCCGCCCAGCGACGCGCAAAACTTCTTCGCCGCCGCAGCGTCATCGAACATCCCCACGGCGGCGGCGGGGATGTTCG
>JAYUAV010000400.1:0-4197 GCA_043741175.1 Verrucomicrobiota bacterium | reverse complement strand
GGCTTGGGTTCGCAACTGCATCAGGTAAAGCAGCGGCGGACGCGGTGCCGGTCTGCGATTCGTGACTAGCGCAAGACCTTTGAACTCCTGAAGCATTTTGATTAATTTCATTTTCGTAGCCATTTGTTTCCGTCCTCGCCCGCAATACGCAGTTGATATGCCAGCAGGTTTTGACGGTGAAAAATCGCTCGAAAAAGTTTTCGGACGCTCAAGTTTTTCTGAACACGGTTTGAGGAAAGTGAAAACTCCCACGAGGAAACGCCCGTGGCATCACGTGCGCTTCTTAGGCAAGCGATGACATATCAGCCGACCCCTGCGCCGACCAACCACACTCGCTGACACCATGAACTTCGACTCCAGCTTTCTCTTCGCCTCGTTGCTCTGGGGATCAATTGGCGTCGGCTATTTCATCTACGGCAAAAAACAGGGCGCAACGATGCCGCTGATCGGCGGTCTCGCGATGATTGCGGTGTCTTACGTGGTGAGCGGTTGGTTGCTGATGTCACTGATCAGCATCGTGCTGATCGTCGCCACGCATTGGCTGATGAGTCGTGGCTATTAAACTCGAAAACCGGAATAGCAACCGCAGATGACGCGGATAACAGGGATGGAAAGGGTTTCCCAATTCGGGCGGTTGCAAAAAATTTCCCGTGTTACTTTCTATCCCAGTCGCTACACAGCCGCGCCATCTGTGTTATCTGCGGTTCTAACTTCGGACTTCAGGGTTTAATCATTAGAGGCGATTGGAATTTGTGAACCAATCACCTCACAGCTTGTGCCTTCTTCGCTTTCGCAGCTTCGCTGTAAGCTTTGTAGAGCTTCTTCCAATCGCGACCATTCGAGTTGAGGTATTGCTCGGACTTGGTTTTGTAGATTTCAAAAATGGCCGAGATTTCATTCATGCTCTTGTAATCCACAGCTTCCTCACGCGCTTGATTGAGAAATCCAAGAATCGTTTTCTCCTCGTCCGCTGTGAGATCGGGCACGATGGCTTTGTAAGCCTTCATGGTGAACGCCACTTTGCCCACGGTATATTTGTCGAGAACGGCTTCGACTTGGTCCGCGCTCAATTCACTGCGCAGCCCCGTCATCAGATTTTTGTGAACCGTCTTGGGCATTGCGGAGTCGGCAATGATCTGGCGATCCAGCGTGGAGAGAGGTTTGCCGGTGATGGGATTGATGCCCGCAGGCACGGTGGTGTGCGGATGTTCGTTGTGCCAATCGCGGATCGTCTTGAGATGCGTGGTGATGCTGGTGGCGACGCGCGCAGACTTAGCGGAGTCATTGAGCTTGAGCGACGCGACCCACTCGTCCGCTTTCGATTCCTGTTCGGCATCGGACTTGGCTGTGGTTTCAGCGGCGATTGTGTACGCGCTTTTGGGAATGTCGGTGCGGGGTTGTTCCTGACTGCATGTGGTGAACGTGGCGGCAGCAAGCGTGAGCAACATGGCGAGCAACGTGGTGAAATGGATTGATTGTTTCATGGTTCGATGTTGGAAGTATGACGAAAATCTATATTCAGCACCAGCCGCGAACTGGAAATGGGGTGTGACCAATACGTTCATGGAAGGACTCAACAGCGTGTTCAGCGCAACCAAACGCAAAGCTCGCCGCTACCGTTCCACCACTCACATGACCACCATGCTTTATTTCGTAGCCCGCAAACTCCGCTTCCTTCAGTTCTGAGTCTCCACCGAAAACAGCGAAGAACCTAAATTCTGTACGTATCATCCTTGGCTCAAGCATTGTCAGCTTGGTTCATCCTAAAATGACGCTCCAACAGAACGCATCCGGCTATGCCGCTCGCATACGCCACAAGATCACCCCACGCAAATCCCCAGCCGATCACCAACCCACCAAACGTCGTCTGCCGAATTGCGTCGAGCCATGTTGCGTGACAAAGTTGACTACATTCTACTGCGACTGAGATCATCAGCGAGGCCAACGCGATCCGACCACTCCCTTGTCGCCGCCAAACGAACGCGATTAACAAATAAACCAACACCGCCCATAACACATCGCCAATGTTTTCAGCCAACTTTGGAGCAATTACTTGACGCAACGGACGCGTCGCCAGTCCACAAATAACCGTCAACGCTGCCAATCCTGCATAGACAAAACGAGGACGCCCCTTGTCACTTCGCCAATAGCCGGATGATCTCATCTCGTGGGCCGGTTTGCTCATCTCGCGTCTGTAAATTACGAACCCGCACCGCGTCAGCTTCAACTTTCATCGTGTGCTTGGCGTTCAACTCTTGCGCGCGTTTGAATTGTTTGTCCGGCTTCGTTGGCGTGAGCGCGTACTCAACGACTTTACCTGCGGCGCGTAAATCTTGAACGAGCTTGAGTGATTGCGGGCGGAGGGTTTCATCTTCGATCATCACGAACACATCCACGCCAGCGTTGAATTGCGGGAGCAGACCACGCGCTTTGAGCAATTCAAACAAAACCACATCGCCCATGCCGAAGCCGAGAGCGGGCAGATTAACTTTGCCACCGCTGATGAGTTTTACGAGGTTGTCGTAACGTCCGCCGCCTGCGATGGCACGAAATTCTCCCTTACGATCAAACGCCTCGAACACCGGCCCGGTGTAGTAAGCCAGTCCACGAATGACCTGATAGTCCACTTTGACGAACTCCCCCATGCCGCGCGCCGTTAGATTGGCAATGATGGACGCGAGTTCCGTCGTGGGCGTGCCGGATTTGATGAACGCATTCACGTCATCAAGTGAGAAACCCAACGTGCTGAGTTTCGCCTGTGATTCTTCCGCCGGTGCGCGTTCCAGTTTATCAATGATCTGGAAGAAGTCGTATTCCTGCCCGGCCTTGCCACCGTGGTTGGTGAAGTAATCATTCCACGCATTGCGGCTGCTGAGGCGGATGACGAAATCTTCAGCGGTCAAGCCGAACAAACGCAGCGTATCAATCAACATCGCGATGAGTTCTGCATCGGCTGCGGGGTCTTGTTCTCCAAAAATATCCGCGTTGAATTGGAAATGTTCACGCAGCCGCCCCTTCTGTTGGCGTTCGTAGCGGAAGAGTTGCGGGATGGCGAACCACTTGATGGGTTTCTTGTAGTTGCGCTCGTGCGCCGCAACCATACGCGCGAGCGTGGGCGTCATTTCCGGTCGCAACGCGATCTCGCGATCTCCCTTGTCCTTGAAGTTGTAAAGTTGCCCGACAATTTCTGCGCCGCTCTTGGTGGTGAACAGTTCGAGCGATTCGAGCGGCGGGCCGTCGTATTCGCGGAAACCATAACGCCGGGCGACATCGCGCCACTTGCCGAAGATGTATTGGCGAGCATCAGCACTCCACACGTCTTTGTGCGGAAGCGGTTCAGGATAAAAATCACGAAAGCCTGGGAGACGTTCCATAAATCGCGGAGAGGATAGGAGACGCCGTGGCGAATAAAAAGAGGTTCTTCGCTATTTTCGGTAGAGCCAAGAAACCAACCACCCCAATCAAGACTTGTCCTTGCGCTCTCCCCAGTGGCGGTACTGCGACCGAGGGGACTGTGGATCAAATAGCCGAATCACCTCGCATATTCAGAGCCACCGCTAATTGGGGAAACGGAATTAGCGGTGGCTCTGAATATGCGAGGCGAATTAAATCCACACTCATCGCGGCGGACTTCAGTCGTCAGAATACCGCCCGCGCCGGGAAGATTTCTTGGCTGCGTGACGCGACTTGTCAGCCAGCATTCGCTCCTTTGCTCCTTTGGATCGCTTGCGCTTTGAGCGACGCAACTTCTCCACGCGATCTCGCTCCTCTTTGATTTTCGCCTGACGTTGCGCTTCGATCTTGTCCAACAAGAGATGCCGCGCCATGAAACGATTCAGCCCCTGCTGCCGCGTCGTCTGACACTTGACCTGAATCCCGGTTGGACGGTGCAACAGCATCACGCAGGTGGAAACCTTGTTCACGTTCTGTCCGCCGTGACCGCCGGAGCGCACAAACGATTCATCAATGTCCGCCTCACGCACGCCCAGCGTGACCATGCGTTGTGCGAGTTGAGATTCTTTTTCAATGCTGACCGGAAACGCGCTCATGCCCCAAGCCTAATTGCCCGCCCTGCCCTCGGCAATCCGCCAGTCAAACCTGGGTGTGACTGAAAGTGCCGCTCAAGTTTGGGGCGTCGAGGGAAAAATGTGGAGTGCGGCGACTTGTCGCCGCTTTTTCTGCTGGGACGACTCGTCG
>JAYUAV010000399.1:0-6467 GCA_043741175.1 Verrucomicrobiota bacterium | reverse complement strand
TGCTGCCAGAAATCTCGCCAGATGGAAGCGAGTTGGATGCTCAATCGTCCGGTCGAGCCGCAGCCGGTGAAATAAATATTTCCTCCGCTCTTGAGCGATGCCAGCACTGCATCCGCGATCTGTCGCGCGCGACCGGACTCCGCAAACTCGCGATACTTGCTCACCACGTCGTCGTCCACATCGAGGAGTAACTTCAGCCCGGCGGCGATGTCTTTGCGCGTGACTTCGCTCAGTTCGGCGGTGACAGGATGCGAAGATTCAGTCGTGAGTGCGCCGAGTTTGAACTGGTCGGCGATCTTGAGAAAATCAGCGGAACGTTGATCGGAGGTCTGGCTCATGAGTTTGAAAGTTTGGTTCTAAACACCACTACTCGCATTTTTCAGACAGGCACTTAAATTTTATAAAATTGTTCCCAACCTTTGCGCGGTGGCGGGCCGATGAGCAAGGCGTTCGCAACTTTGTCGTTCGTGATCTGCTTCGTCGTGCGGTCGAAAACCAGTTTGGTGTTCACGCGTTGGGCGATGATGCCGAGTGCCATGGCCTGACAGAGCGGGCCGGCCACAGCGAATGACGAACGGCATTTCTCCTGTCCCTTCGCGGCGAGCAGAAAGTTTTTGAAATGGTTCGATGGACTCTTTGGCACCGCGGGGAGTTTCGATTCCATGTCCTTGGCCTTGGCCTCTGGAATGATTCGCAGCGTCGCGCCGTGGCTGCCGCCTTTGAAGGTCAACCCTTCGCCATAGATTACTTTGCCGATGGGTTTTTTCTTGATGTCGGCAGCACCCGTGGCGTTGGATGGCGGCGGGATGTTCGGATCAAGCGGTGCGTCACCAAAGTCGTTCGGGAGCGACGGGAGATTTTCTTGGCCGTCATACCACGTCAGTTCCAACGGCGGCTTTGCACCGCGCGCGGGGAACTTGAATGACAACGTGGAGGCTTGCGGGAAAATCAACGGACTGTGGCCGTCGAGCTTCACTGCGTTGACTTCAGTAGGCAGACCTAGATCAAGAAATTCGTGCGCGGTGTCGAAGATGTGCGCGCCCCAATCGCCGAGCGCGCCGTTGCCGAACTCGAACCACGAGCGCCACTCGCCATTGATATAGCCGGTGTTGTAATCGTGCTGCGGCGCGGTCGCCAGCCAACGATCCCAGTCGAGCGTCGCGGGAATTTCCTGCTTGGCGAGATAGTCGGTTACTTTCATGCCGTGCCAGCGACGTTTGCCATTCATGAACGCGGTGATCTTCGTGACGTTCTTGATGATGCCCGTGTCCGTCCACGCTTTGAACTGAAAATAATTCGCTTCCGAGTGGCCTTGATTGCCCATCTGGCAGGCGAGTTTGTATTTCTTCTCCGCCGCCATCATCAGTTCAACTTCCTGGAACGTGTGCGCCATCGGTTTCTCCACATAGACGTGCTTGCTGTGTTTCAACGCGAGCATCACGTTCGGGAAATGCGAGAAGTCCGGCGTGGCCACCATCACGGCGTCAATTTCCTTGCCGAGCTTGTCGAACATCTTCTCGGCGTTCTGGAATCGCGGTACGTTGGGGAATTTCTCCAGCGTCTTGACGGTGTGCGCCGCGCCCATGTCCACGTCGCAGAACGCGACAAAGTTCGCGAGGCCGGTCTTATCGAACGCCGCGATGTCCTCGGCGGCGCGGTTGCCGATGCCGATGCACGCGAGGTTCACGCGTTCGTTCGGCGTGGCCTTGCCGGACGCGGCGAACAGGAGTTGAGGCGCGAAGGACGTGGACGCTCCCGCCACGAGCACGCTCTTGAGAAATGAGCGGCGATCCACAGCAAGTTGAGAAGATTGTTTGCGAGTTGTTGATTTCATTTTGGAAATGGGTTGGGAGTTTGCGGTTGAAATTATTTTGCGGACAGGATGCGAATCTTGATGTTGCGGTAGGAAACTTCGTTGCCGTGTTCCTGCAACAGAATATGGCCGTCCGCCCACTCGCCGAATTCCGGGATGTTCTTGTATTTGCTTTCGGCGACAAGTTTGCGGAACTCCTCCGAGCCGCGCTCGAACTCCAGCGTCTTCTTATTGTTCAGCCAGAACGTGACGTGCTTGCCGCTCGACAAAATCCGCGCAGAGTTCCACTCGCCAACGGGAGAAACCTTCTTGTCCGATGATGCGGGAATCAAATCATAGAGCGAGCCGATGGTGCGATTGCCGTTCTTGCCGAGCTTCGCGTCGGGATGCTTCGCGTCGTCGAGAACCTGGAACTCGCAACCGATGGCCGAGCCGACGGCGGTTTTCTCGCCAGTCTTCTTGTCAATCGGCGAGAGGTTCGGCTGCACGAAAATCTTGATGCCGCTGTTCGCTCCGGGCGTGATCTTGAAATCCGCCGTGAGTTCAAAGTCCGCGTAGCGTTGACGCGTGATGATGTCGCCGCCGCCCGCAGACTCCCCACCCTTGTTGTCGTGAACGGTCAGCACGCCATCCATCATCGTCCATCCGTGCGACGGAAAGTTTTCCGACTTCGCACTGCGCCAACCCTCTGAGGTTTTCCCATCCCACAGCAACTGCCAGCCCGCCGCTGTTTCTTCCGCCGTGAGCGTGTTCACCGCCGATGACGCGGCGGCTACGGTCAGTTCTGTAAGCTTCAGATTCCGCCAGCGCACCTGCGCGCCGTCCTTGTCGGTTTCTTTGGCAATGCCGTGAACCTGCAACGCGATGAAGCCACGCGGCGTCATCGAGTCTCTCACGTCCGCGCACGGCGTACCGTTGAGCCAAGTCTTGAGCGAATCGCCGCGAGCTTCCACGCGCACATGATTCCAATCGCCCTGCTTGAAAAGCTTTCGCCCTTGCTCGGTGAACTCCTTGCCGTTCCCGCCGCCAAATCCAGGATAAATCCATCTGCGCCGCGCTTCATCGTAAAGGCCACCGCTCCACCAGCGGTTCTGAACCGGGTTCGGATCAATCTCCACTTGGTAGCCATGAACGCGACCAGCGGGGATGGCGATTGGCTTGCCTTGCCACTCGATTTGTTTCGCGGTGTCGAAACATTCACTGCGGATTTGCACGCCGGAGTTCAAGCGCGGGTCCACTTTGAAATCGTATTCAAAGATGAAGTCGCCGTAGGTCTTGTCGGTGCAAAGGAAAGAATTGGGCGTGTCGAGCACGCAGGTTCCCACGATGGCCTCGCCCTCGATGGTGTATTTGGCATTGCCGCCGCGTTGCGTCCAACCGGAGAGGTCTTTGCCGTTGAACAAATCTGTCCCCGCTGACTCCGCCGATGCAATAAAGCCAACGCAGCACGACGCGAGCAGTGTGAGAGAATGGATAAGTTTCATAAGGATATTTTTGAAATGCGGGAACAGGCTAACAAGTGTCATTGGGCTGGCAATGAATCAATTGGGTGAGATCGAGAGTGGCGCGTGCCGATTTTGCTGCGGCCTGATGATTGATGGAACACCGGAGTCCGGGTGTGCGCGCAGTCTGCGTGATCCCGGCTTTGTTCTGCCGTGCTTTGGCATGAAGAAGTATTTTGGCCTTGTTTGTTTTACCGCGTGATCCAGCCGCCGCCTACCACCAGATCGTCCTGATAGAAAACGGATGCCTGGCCGGGCGTCACTGCGCGTTGGGGCGTGTGCAGTTTCACTTTGGCCCGGCCTTGCTCCAGCGGTGTAACCGTTGCGGGTGTGCCGGGATGGTTGTAGCGAATCTTCGCCATCACTTCGATACTCGCGGAGGGATTCTCCCACGGAATCCAATTGCAGTTCTGCACGGTGAACTCGTCGCGATCCAACGCCGTGTCATCACCCACGACCACGCGATTGTTCTCCGCATCCAACTCGATCACGTAAAGTGGTTGCGGTGTCGAGAGGCCAAGTCCCTTGCGCTGGCCGATGGTGTAAAACTCGATGCCATCGTGATGACCGAGAACATGGCCGTGAAGGTTCACGATCTCGCCGCGATGTTTTTGCACGAGGTTTGCTGACTGGAGAAAGCCACCGTAGTTATTGTCCGGCACGAAACAGATTTCCATGCTCTCCTCTTTGTCAGCGGTCTTGAGATTGCAATGCCGCGCCACTTCGCGCGTGTCGCTCTTGGTCTTTTCGCCGAGCGGGAACAGGGCGCGTGCGAGTTGATCCTGACGAAGCGAGAACAGGAAATAGCTTTGATCCTTGCGCAAATCTTTTCCGCGCTTGAGTAAATAACGGCCCGAACCCACCCCTAACCCCTTCAAGGAGGAGAACTGCAATCGCGCATCCGATGTTCCGCACCCCTCCTTGGAGGGGCTGGGGGTGGTCTGACCCGAATGTGGAGAAAACTCTATCCGCGCAAAATGTCCGGTGGCGATGAATTGTGCGCCGAGTTGATTCGCGCGATCGATCAGCCGCCCGAACTTGAGATTCTGGTTGCACATGACGCAGGGGTTTGGTGTGCGCCCGGCTTTATATTCGTCCGCGAAGTATTGGATGACGTGCTTCTGAAACTCAGCCGACTCGTCAATGAGGTAGTAGGGAATCCCCAGCTTGTGACAAACCGAGCGTGCATCCGTCACAGCTTGTGGCCCACAGCATTTGTCTTCCGCGCGATTCACGCAATCCTGCGGCCAGAGTTTGAGCGTGATGCCCACCACGTCATAACCCTGTTCCTGCAACAGCGCGGCCGTAGCCGAGGAATCCACTCCTCCGCTCATGCCGCAAATCACGCGTTGTTTCTTAGTTGCAACCACAGTGAGGAAGTATAGGGCGAGGCAGACTGACGGCAAGCGCGGCGTCAAATGTGTTGAGTAGTGTCTTGACGTTGGCAGGGCTAATTTGTTAGGTTTTGCGTGCTTCGGGCACGGCTTTCGGCTTCCACTCTGACTACCTAGATGTGAACTGTTCTCATTTCCTTCGGGACTGGGTATTACAGATGAGGTCTGTCTTGCCCAGTAGATACAGTGGAAAACCACCGCTCCGTAATTAGCCGGATAACACTTCCGTAAAGAGCGGAGAAGTCATTGTAGTGTTGCGACTTGCAACGATTATGGAGTGGGAGATGATGGTCGCATCGTTCAGACGGTTTGTCAGATTGGTAATCAGAACATTCAATAATAATTGTGGAGATTGTATTAAATCAAAAAAGTTGTTCTAAAGTTCGCGCCGCTAAAACGGTTGTGAACACTGAGGTGTCACCAATCCAATTGTGGAAGCGCGTGCTTGATGTGTCCTTGATCGTCGTCTGCGTGCCGATCTTGGTGGTTGTTGGAGCACTGATCGCATTGGTGGTCCGGGTTGGGTCAAACGGCCCCGTAATTTTTCGCCAGCAGCGAGTCGGTCACAAAGGGGCATTGTTCACCTGTTATAAATTCCGCACGATGCACATCGGTGCGGAGATCAATTCTCATCGCGGTCACACCGCTCTACTGATCAAAAGCGAGACGCCGATGACAAAACTTGATGCAGGGAATGATCCGCGCGTTATTCCTTTCGGGAAAATTATCCGTGCAACAGGATTGGATGAACTTCCTCAATTGATCAATGTGTTGAAGGGCGAAATGAGCCTTGTTGGGCCGCGTCCTTGCATTCCTTACGAGTATGAGATGTATGAGACGTGGCAAAAACGCCGGTTTGATGCTGTGCCCGGACTTACGGGATTGTGGCAAGTGAGCGGTAAAAATCGCACCACTTTCAATCAAATGATCAACATGGACATCGAGTACTCCGAGACATCGAACCTTTGGCTCGATGTTAAAATCATTTCCAAGACGATTCCGGCACTAATGGTGCAGTGCTACGACCAGCGAGTACGTTCCAAAAAGAATTCTGTCATCCAGACAGCCGCACCCGTGGGCAAGCAAGTCAGTTCAGTTAACGTATGAAGACAACGAAAAAGGTAATCAAAGTCGGTGTAGTGGGATGTGGTTATTGGGGTCCGAATCTTGTCAGGAATCTTCGTCAGGTATCAGACTGCTCGTTAAAAGTAATCTGTGACATGAGCGAACAACGGTTGAAGCACATGCGCAAGCTTCACCACGATGTCGCCACGACCAATAATTTCCAAGACCTGCTTCAGGATGTTGAATTGGACGCTATCGTCGTCGCCACGCCTGTGCGTTTCCATTTTGAAATGGCAAAGGCGGCTTTGCTTGCTGGCAAACATGTGTTCGTGGAGAAACCGCTGGCGCGAACAGTTGCCGAAGCTGAGGAACTTGTTGCGTTGGCAGAACAGAACGGTTTGACGTTGATGGTCGGACATACTTTCCTTTTCTCACCAGCCGTTCGTCGGATGAAGGAGATCATTGATTCAGGTGACATCGGCGAGTTGCAATATATTTCCGCGCGCCGTTTGAATCTGGGCTTGTTCCAGAAAGACATCAACGTGGCGTGGGATCTTGCGCCGCATGACATTTCCATCATCTTGCATCTACTTGATGAAAAACCGTCATCTGTGTCTTGCCAAGGCAGCAGCCACGTGAACCGCCACATCGAAGACGTGACGATGATGTATCTCACCTTCAAAAAAAACCGGT
>JAYUAV010000398.1:0-3673 GCA_043741175.1 Verrucomicrobiota bacterium | reverse complement strand
ACACGTTCGGGCCGACGTTCCGCGCGGAGAACTCGAACACCACGCGGCACGCGGCGGAGTTCTGGATGATCGAGCCGGAGATGGCCTTCTGCGATTTGCAGGGCGACATGGATCTGGCCGAGGAGTTCATCAAGTCGCTGGCGAAGTATGCGATGGAGCATTGCGCGGAGGATCTGGCGTTCTTCGCGAAGTTCGTGGACAAGGGACTGAATGAGCGGTTGAAGTTCGTGGTGGAGCGGCCTTTCGTGCGCGTGAGTTATACGGAGGCGGTGGAGATTTTGACGAAGTGCGGGAAGAAGTTCGAGTTCCCCGTCGAGTATGGACAGAACCTGCAATCGGAGCACGAGCGGTTCCTGACGGAGGAACATTTCAAATCGCCGACGACGGTTTTCAATTATCCGCGCGAGATCAAACCGTTCTACATGCGCGTGAACGACGACGGCAAAACGGTTACGGCGATGGACGTGCTGGTGCCGGGCATCGGCGAGGTGATCGGCGGTGCGCAACGCGAAGAGCGGCCCGATGTGCTGGAGCAACAGATGCAATTCCACAAGCTGACGCCGGCGGATTACTGGTGGTATGCGGACCTGCGGAAATACGGCACCGTGCCGCACGCGGGCTTCGGGCTGGGCTTTGAGCGGCTCATCATGTTCCTCACTGGCGTGAGCAACATCCGCGATGTGATCCCATTCGCGCGGACGCCGGGGAGCGCGGAGTTTTAGACATGAGTCGGCGGCTGGTTTGACATTAAACAGGATTTGCCTAGCGTCTTGGCATGACTGCCACCATTACTCAACCGCAGGAAAAAATTGTCCGCGAACTTCTGAAGCGCGGTCCGTGGCGGAACGAAAGTGAGATCGTGCGGCACGGCATCGAACTTGTCCGCCAGGAAATGGAGCGGGAGAGCCTGAGTCCGTTGAGTGAAGAGGCGGCGGCAAAAAGTTATGCGGCCATGACGGAGGATGAAATTGCGCTGGATGTGGTGCTCGGGGAAGCCAGCATGTCAGCGCAGAAGGGCCGCTCGTGAAGCAGTGGGACACCTGCGACTATCCGTTTGAGCACGGGTTGCATCCGTGCGTTGTGATTTCCAAAACCGCCCGCTGTCAGAATCCGGCGTTTCCCACCGTGAACATCCTTGGCGGGCAGAGTCACCGGGCCTTGCGCCTGCCGCACGATCACGAATTCATGTTGGACGCCGAAGACGGCATGGATTGGGAGACGTTAATCCGGCTGGATTTCATCTGGGTTGCTCGGAAGTCAGACTTGCGCCCGCGGAAGAGCGTTTCCAAGGAACGGTGCCGAACGCTTGGAGCAAAGTTGATCCGCTGGTTTGGCCTCTGGCAGCCTTAGCCAGCGATGCGGTCGGAGTGTCGCGAGGCGGCACCCGTTGAAAGCGAAGCGAAAGAACAACCATGAAACAAATTTCCAGCCACCAGATCACACGCCGCGAGGCGATGTCGCGCATCGGAAAACTGGGTTTGCTCGTGGGCGCGCTTGGGCCGGCGGCATGGCGTTCGTTCGCAGGGGACGAGGCGGCGAAGCCGGAGTTCAAGTTCATCGTGGTGAACGACACGCACTACATGAGCACCGAGTGCGGCGCGTATCTCGCGGGCCTGGTGAAGCAGATGAACGGCGAGGGCGCGGCGCTCTGCCTGCACGCGGGCGATGTGACGGATCTCGGCACGGCGGAACATGAGGAGTCGGTGCGCGGCGTATTCGAGCGGCTCGACATGCCGTTCTATTGCGTGCCTGGAAATCATGACTGGGTTTCGCCGACGGATCGCTCGGGCTACACGAACGCATTTCCGCAGCGGTTGAATTACAGCTTCACTCACGGTGGCTGGCAGTTCATCGCGCTGGATTCGACGGAGGGCCAGAAATTCGAGAAGACAAACTTCCAGCCCGCCACATTTGCTGCGCTCGATGAGATGCTGACGAAGCTCGACAAGCAGAAGCCGACGGTGGTGTTCACGCATTTCCCGCTGTGCGAGGGCGTGAAGATGCGTCCGCTCAACGCCGGGGAATTGCTGTCGAAGTTCGATGGCTGGAATGTGCGCGCGATGTTCAGCGGCCATTTCCACGGCTTCACTGAGTGCGAACGCGGTGAGGCGAAGGTGACGACGAACCGCTGCTGCGCCCTCAAGCGCAACAATCACGACAAGACGGCGGAGAAGGGCTACTTCGTCTGCGAGGTGGCCGGCGGAAAGTTGACGCGCCAGTTTGTGGCCTATCGGGGAGTGTGAAACTTGGCGGTGACCAGTCCGCCCACGTCGAAGTTGTTACTCCCACTCAATCGTCCCCGGCAGCTTGCTGGTGATGTCGAAGACGCAGCAGTTCGCCGCCCTCAAGCCGCCTCACGCTCCAGATACGGCAGGGCGTTTTGCTTAAACTCATCCAAAGAAGTGAACTGTTTGTCGCAGGCGTTAGTCAGGCGATTGCGATCCTTGCGGCTCAACTTGTCCATGTCCTCATGCACCGCAATGCTCTTGAATTTCAAATTCTTTCGCTGGAACTCCAAACAACTGATCGTCGCCAGCCTCGCGCGGTTGGCATCCTTGACCGCGAAGAGATAGAGGGGGATACCGTTGGGTCGAAACTCCCAGTCCACCTCAAGATCGTCTCGATCCGGGATGGGTAGAATTTTCTCGGCAGGCTGGAAGCGTGGCAATTGACCTTGGATAAACTCCGCCAGCATCTCGTCAAAGAGGCTGGCCAGCACTTCGCGTTTGAAATAGCGCATGTTGCAGACCTTCGACACGGCCTGCGAAAACTGTAGCAAAGATGTGTAGAGCGTGGCCTGAGCCGCCTCGATGAACATCTCGCCGTTTTCCTCGGCGACACCGTTCTCCGCCAGGATGCGATGGAAGATTTTCTCCTTGTTCGGCGTGTCTATATCGAACGTGTAGGACAAACGCATCAGTGTCAGACCGTGATCGCTGACGCGAATCTTCTGAAGTGGGCTTGCCGCCCCGTTCTTTGGCACGTCGAGGAAAACATCCATCATGTCGCCATCTTCGTGAAACAACGGTGCAACGAGCTGCATCACGCCGGGTCGTTTTTCACGAACCGTGACGTGGGAGTTAAACTGCTCCCGCAATAGTTCGACTGCGTTCATAAGCTCGCTTCGTCTTCCTTAAAAAGCCGGGTTTGACTCAGGCCGGGGAAGTGGTCATCCGCCCCTGCCAACTGAATCGTAACACAGAAATGCGCCAATGCTTCGCGGAACGAAGCATAGACGCCTGTCTGCTCGATATGGCGAGGCTCCAAGATTCCGGCATTGATGTCGTCGGCTTTGGTTCGATGGATGTGGAATACTGCATGGTGTGGGTGAACTTTCTCACCGCCGTGTTGCCCATTGCACCGCAAGAGCTGAAAGCTGCCAGGGTCTTCGCCCGGCAAATAAATCAGACCAACCGAAAAATTCTCAGGAAACTCGTCGCTCTGACGCATGAAAACACGAAACCCATGTTTCCCGTCCGTGGATTTCAAAGTCATGTCATTGCGCTTCATTTTCCCATCCACGCGCATTTCCCGACGCGGCGCTTCTGAAATCTGCTTGGGGCAGTTAATCAGAGCGGTCAACTCCTCGTCGGTAAACATTCTCATGGATTGATGGGCAGATGTTTACGCTCCCCTTAGTTTTCAAGCCATCAAAAAGTTCATTCCCACTCAA
>JAYUAV010000397.1:0-10053 GCA_043741175.1 Verrucomicrobiota bacterium | reverse complement strand
TTTGACCATCGAATCACCCTCCGCTAAAATCAAAATCCTTCCTACGCCAAGCTGACGCGGCAGGATTTCCGCAAAATTACGAACGCCGATTAAATCAGCACTTCCCTAGTGTCTTAATCTTAATCTTCGTCTTAATCATAATCTCCCTCGGTCTGAGAGTAAGACTGACTTCCATCGCGCGGTTGGTCACGTTGATGAGTTATTACGCCTTGCGAATAATCTTCGCCGCACCCCAACCCAACAGCACCAGTGCGGATAAGATCAGCCAACTGTGTGGCGAACCGTAAGTGCTGGGGTAATGGTTGCTGATCATGATGAACACGACCGGGATGACGATAAAGGTGTTGTGCTTGGAACGGTTCTTGGCGCGCGCGCCTTCTTCGAGGTTCGGCTCCTGACCGGCTTTTAGCGCAGCCACCATGCGGCGTTGCGAGGGGAGGATTCGCATCCAGACGTTCGCGGCCATGATCGTGCCCATCATCGTGCCGAGTTGCAGATATGCACCGCGTCCGCTGAAATACTTGCTGCTCACCCACGCCGACAAGACGACTAGCGCGTAGCAGATCGCCACGCCGAGCAGTTCAACTTTGCAGAACTTCCAGATCAAATCATAGATGACCCACGCACCGAGAATCATTCCAACGCTCAACCAGATCGCCGCGCCTTTGCTGATGGGAGCGTCCTCGAACTCGATCAACTTGCCGCCGTGATAAAACATCAGACCGAACAGAAGAATGCCCGTGATCCAAGTAATGCCCGCCTCCCATTTGAACCAATGCAACACGCCCGGCATCATCGTCGGACGTTTTTGTTTCTCCACGAGATAGAAGCCACCGCTGTGAACCATCCAGACGTTCTTCTCGGATTTCTCGCCGGGCTTGGCAGGATTTTCCTCCATCTCCACGAATCGCCCGTCCAACCACGTGAAGAAAAACGTCGCGCCGACCCACATGATTCCGGCGAAGACGTGCGTCCAGCGCAGGGCTAGTTCAATCCATTCGTTTAGTTCAGGGCTCATAATCAGTTTGGGTTCGGTTCACTCCAGCATTCAAGCTGTGCGTCAAGGTGAGCGGATGGCGGCATGGGTCAAGCCTCTTCTACATTATTGAAGATGCACGTACGGTCTCGGATTTGGAGTGCGGAGACTTGTCACCGCTTTCTCCGCTTTGGCGACTCGTCGCCAAAGCAGGGCTGCGTTCAGCAGTCCGCCGAACAAACTGTGCGCGTCTCTCATGCTTGACGGCGACAAGTCGCCTGCCAAAAGCGCGGACAAGTCCACGCACTCCAAAGGCGGAGTCTTACTTTGTGAAATAAATCACGAAACCTGCTTGCTTGAGTCCAAACCGCTGACTAACTTTTTCCCACGTCGAAACCGGACCGGCGTTTCCCATGCAAGAAACCACTGAGCTTGGCTACAACTCGAAGATCGAAGGTGATGTCATTGTCACCCGGGTTGACACTGCCCTGAACTGGTTTCGCAAGAACTCGATCTGGCCGATGCCGATGGGTTTGGCCTGCTGCGCCATTGAATTGATGGCCACGGGTGCGAGCCGGTTTGATATTTCCCGCTTCGGCATGGAAGTCATGCGCTTTTCCCCCCGGCAATCGGACTGCATGGTCGTGGCCGGCACGGTGACTTACAAGATGGCGCTGGCGGTGAAGCGCATTTACGACCAGATGGCCGAGCCGAAATACGTCATCGCCATGGGCGCGTGCGCCTCGACGGGCGGCATGTATCGCAGCTATTCCGTGCTGCAGGGCGTGGATCAAATCATTCCGGTGGACGTTTACGTGGCTGGCTGCCCGCCACGTCCGGAGGCGTTGCTGGACGCGCTAATGAAGTTGCAAAACCAGATTTCACGCGAACCGACCTTCAGCAACTTGAAGAAACTAACCCCGCTACCGGCCAAAGTTTAATTTCTCGAAGTGAACGCGACGGACTACGCCAACAAACTCCGGGAGAAATTCGGGGAGCTCATCTCTGCTCCCGCAGAGTTTCGGGGCGAAATCACGCTGAACGTCGCTGATGCGGAGTGCATCGTCGAGGTCTGCGCGTTTGCGAAGAAGGAACTGGGCTTTGATTACCTCGCCGATCTTTCCAGCGTGGACAACTACGGCGAAGACCCGCGCTGGACGATTGTCTATGAACTTTACGGCATCGGGCACAACCAATATCTCCGGCTCAAGACCAACGTGAGCGAGGAGAAGTCTGAATTGCCGACGGTCACGGGCGTTTGGCGGACGGCGGATTGGCACGAACGTGAGATTTACGACATGATGGGCGTCCGTTTTCGCGGCCATCCTGATTTGCGCCGCATCATTATGTGGGAAGGCTATCCATACTTCCCGCTCCGCAAAGATTTCCCGCTCGGCGGCAAGCCAACGGATTTGCCGGAGATTGCTTTTACCAAGACTGCGCCTATCGAGGGCGGGCCGTTCGTGACGACACCGGGTGGCAAAGATGCGATTGAACGCGAGCCGCGTGTGCGGACACCGGAGAATTGATTTTCATGGCCGAGCAAGACCAACTCCTTGAGAAGAAGATGATCGCCATGCTGATTGATGGCGACAATGCCCAGCCATCTTTGCTTAAGGAAATGCTCGCAGAGACCAGCAAGTATGGTCGGACGACGCTCCGAAAAATCTATGGCGATTGGACTACGCCCCAGATGAATGGCTGGAAAGAAACTTTGCAGGAAAACGCCATCCAGCCGGTGCAGCAGTTCCGATATACAGTTGGCAAGAATGCGACGGACAGCGCCTTGATCATTGATGCCATGGACATCTTGCATTCAGGCGTGGTGGACGGTTTCTGCCTTGTTTCCAGCGACAGCGACTTTACCAGACTGGCAACGCGCATCAGAGAAAAGGGTGTTTTCGTCATGGGTATTGGCCAAAGGAAAACGCCAAAATCTTTCACGAACGCCTGTGATCTCTTTGTTTTCACCGAGAACCTTACCTTGCCGACAGCAAACTCTGGCGGAAAGGCAAAATCCTCGGAATCCGTCACCAAAGCGTCGCCCGTGGCTGATGCACTCCCGGTACTCCGGCAGGCTTTTGATCTTTGTGTTCAAGACGATGGTTGGGCAAACCTTGGTGCATTGGGAAGCTCATTGCGGAAGTTGGATCCGAGCTTTGACCATCGCACTTATGGCTGCTCCAGCCTGAAAGCCTTAATCACTAAGTCATCAAGCTCAATTCAAGCGCGCGAAGACAAGAAGGCCAACGGAAGCGCAGTCGTTCTGGTTAAGTTCAAATGAGCACCGTTCAAGAAATCGAGATTCGCTACTCTGCTGCCAAAGCGGCGGCGGTGGCGCGGTCTTTTCCGCCTGCTGAAGATTATCGTGTGGATGGAAACGGCGGCAGGAAAAAGCTGAGAGTCTTGGACACATTTGCCGGGGCTGGCGGCTTTAGCTTTGGGTTTGAGCTTGCCGGATGCGAGATCGTAGGTGGCGTTGAAATGGATTCGTGGGCGAGCGAAACCTTTGCAGCCAATCACAAGGACGCGCTGGTTATAACGCGCGACATCCAGCAGGTGAGCGACGATGAGTTGCTGGAAACGTTTGCGAGCCGACGCCCCGATGTTCTGTTGGGCGGGCCGCCGTGCCAGGGTTTTTCCATTTGCCGCAAGGCTGCGGGTAATCCAACCGATCCACGCAATTCCCTGTTTAACGAGTTTCTTCGCATTGCCCGCGTCTTGCAGCCGGACTACGTCGTCATGGAAAATGTTCCAAACATCGAAAACGCCCGCACTCACGGCGGTGAATCGGTGATTGGAATTGTTGAAAAAGAATTGAGGATTCTCGGCTACCATGTGGCGCATACGATTCTTGAGGCGACCGATTTTGGAATTCCACAGATTCGTCGTCGGCTGTTTGTCGTCGCGTCGGCACATCCGTTGGACAAGCCCTTCCCCGAAGCCACACATTCCGTTCAAGATGTCTCCGGGAATTTATTCGGTGGCGACTTGAAGCACTGCCCGACCTTGTGGGACGCGATCTCTGACTTGCCCGCCTTGGAAGCTGGCGACGGAGACGCGGAGCAGGCTTACACCAGCAAAGCGCAAAATGATTATCAACGCGCTCTCAGAAAAGGCAGCTCGAAGATTTGGAATCATACGGCAATGCGTCATTCAAAACGCATGGTCGAGCGGTTTGCATCCATGTCGTGCGGGCAATCTGTGTCGGACGTGGCCGAACACTTGCGTCCATTAAAGCGCAATGGCAACGGCGAAATTTCCGGCAAGGTTTACGATCAGAACAATCGCCGGATGCATCCCGAACGTCCCTGCCACACAATTCCGGCTTCATTCTACGCCAACTTTGTGCATCCGTTCCAACATCGAAACTTCACGCCTCGCGAAGGTGCGCGGTTGCAATCGTTCCCGGACAGCTTTGTTTTCAAGGGCAAGCCGACGGTTGTAAGCCACGCGTTGCTAACTCGCGAAGGTCGCACTGAGGAAAAACATCTCTGCCAATACAACCAGATCGGCAACGCCGTGCCGCCTCTCCTCGCGAAAGCAATCGCATCAAATCTTTTGGCGCAGGTCGGAAAGGAGGTCGCTCATGCTGGTTCATGGTGACAATCTCCGACAGAAAGAAACCAGTGACGACAAGTATGCCGACAAGGAGTCGCGCCGCTTTTTGAAGGAGATTCGGAAGGAATACGATCTCTGGAAAAAAGCCAACGAAGAACTCAAAGGCCCGACCAAGACGGCAAGCAAGTCCGATGCGGAGATCATCGCCAAGCGAACCAAGCTGTTCACTGGCTATAAGGATTTCGTTGACCAGCAGAAATACGCTGAGAAGTTTGACTCGCGTTCAAACCTGCACTCAACCGTTCTGGAGGAATTTATTTTCTACTTGTTCAGGGATTTGATTCAGAGCTTTGCGGCGGAAGCGCTCATTGGAAAGGCGCACACGTTCAAAGACATTTTCTTTCTACCGCCGAGCTATGAGGCGATGATCGCGCTGCCTCATGGGCGTATCGAGAAGAAGGATCACGATTTCGCCATTGGCGTCAGCATCACGACGAAGATGAAATGCCAAGGTCAGGAAAAGGAAGAAACCCACGAGTTTCAGATTCCAGCCGTCGCCATCGAGTGCAAGACCTACCTCGACAAGACTATGCTCGAAGGCTCATCCACCGCCGCCGAGCAACTCAAAGTGCGGAATCCCAACGCGCTTTACCTCGTGGTTTCTGAGTGGCTTAAGCTCACGGAAAATATTAACCTGCGGAAGTTCAAAGTGGATCAGATTTACGTTTTGCGGAAACAGAAGAACACGGATCGGGAGTATCGTTACCTGCCAGGCTATCAGAAGAACCCGGTTCACGAAGACGTGGTCGAGCATTTATTCAACGCCGTCCGCACACATTTGACTTCCAACTGGGAGGGTGGAATTCCCCAAGGATTGGAAAGAGGATTTTTGCTCTAAGTAATCACATGCCCGAAGTTCAAGAAATCGAGATTCGCGACTCTGCTGCCAAAGCGGCAGCGGTGGCGCGGTCTTTTCCGCCTGCCGAAGATTTGCAGGACATGCAGGGCGAGAAAATGGTCCTCAACATGGGGCCGTCGCATCCGTCCACGCACGGCGTGTTGCGTATCATTCTCGAACTCGACGGCGAGATCATCACCAAGGCGATTCCCGACATCGGCTATCTGCATCGCGGCGACGAAAAAATCGCCGAGAACATGACCTACACCCAGTTCATCCCTTACACGGATCGGCTGGATTATCTCGCGCCGATGGCGAACAACGTCGCCTACGCGCTTGCGGTCGAAAAACTCCTCGGCATCCACGACAAACTCCCGCCGCGCTGCCAATACCTCCGCGTGATTTGCGCGGAACTGGCGCGCATTTCGTCGCATCTGCTCGGCGTCGGCTGTTTCGCGATGGACGTGGGCGCAATGACGGTTTTCCTGCTCACGTTCACCGAGCGCGAAAAAATTTACAACCTCTGCGAATCCCTCACCGGCGCGCGGTTCACCACGAGTTACACGCGCATCGGCGGCGTTTCCCGCGACACCCCACCCGGTTGGTGCGACGCAGTTCGCAAGTTCCTCAACGAAGTCGTCGTCAACATCGCCGAAGTCGAGACGCTGCTCACGCGCAACAAAATCTGGGTAGATCGCACGCGCGACGTCGGCGTTATCTCGAAGGAGGAGGCGATTGATTTTGGTTTGAGCGGCCCGAACGCTCGCGGCAGCGGCGTGGATTACGATCTTCGCAAAGCGCAGCCGTATCTTTGCTACAAGGATTTGCAATTCGACGTGGTGCTCGGCTCGGTGGGTGATTGCTACGACCGTTACCTCGTGCGCATGGAGGAAATGCGCCAGAGCGTGCGCCTCGTTCATCAGTGCCTCGACAAACTTCCCGGCGGCTTCGAGAACAAATCGAAAGAGCCGGTGAACGTGGCTGATGGCAAAATCATTTTGCCGCCGAAGAACAAAGTCATGTCGAGCATGGAGGAATTGATTCATCAATTCATGCTCGTGACGCAGGGCGTGAATTGTCCGCCCGGCGAAGTCTATTTCGGCCACGAGAATCCCAAGGGCGAACTCGGCTTTTACATCAACAGTCGGGGCGGCGGCACGCCGTATCGCATGAAAATTCGCAGCCCCAGCTTCGTGAACTTGAGCATCCTGTCGCACCTGTTGCCCGGCCACATGATGAGCGACACGGTTTCGATCCTAGGTTCGTTTGATTTTGTGATGGGAGAATGTGACCGATGAGAAAGCTCCAAGCATCAACATCCAAGCTCCAGAGAAGCTCCAAACATCAAGCTCCAAACTGCTACGCGCGCTCGGATGACGTTTTGAAGTTTGGTTCTTGGATGTTCTCTGGATGTTGGAGCTTGGAATTTGGAGCTTCTGTATGAGTTTCACCGTTCCAGCCAGCTTAGAGGCCGAGATTGACGAGCTGATCACGCATTATCCCGTGAAGCGTAGCGCGTCGCTCATGCTGCTGCACGCGTTGCAGGAGCATTTCGGCCACATCTCGCCGGAAGCGACGCAATGGGTCGCGCACAAGTTGGGACTCCAGCCCATCAACGTCCACGAACTCGTGACGTTTTATCCGATGTTCCGGCAATCTGCTCCGGGCAAGCATCAGATCAAAGTGTGCCGCACGTTGAGCTGTGCGCTCGGCGGCTCGCATAAGTTGCATGAACACTTTTGCAGCAAGCTCGGCCTCGACCCGCACGCGCACGGTTTGCAAACGACGAAGGACGGCAAGTTTTCGGTCGAATTCGTCGAGTGCCTCGCCGGCTGCGGCATGGCGCCGGTGATGATGTGCAACGAAGATTTCCACGAAGGCGTCAGCAACGCAAAAGCGGACGAAATCATGGGAGGCTGCAAATAGCATATGGAAATCTTTGACCATACAATTCAAGGAATCCTTAAGGAACGCTTGGAACGTCTCGAACAACATTTCGAGTCGGATGTGGTTTTCTATTACGGAGAAATTCATCCGGCGTTGGCAAAAAACTTTCGCGACTTTATCGAGAACCTGTGCGCTGAAAAATCGAAGCAAGACAAGTTAACGGTGTTTCTGAACACCCCAGGCGGCAGTGCGGAAACGGTGGAGAAGATGGTGAACATAATCCGATTCCACTACGACACTGTTTATTTTGTTGTCCCGGATTTTGCGATGTCTGCCGGGACAATTTTCTGTATGTCGGGCAACAAGATTTTCATGGACTACTCGTCATCGCTCGGTCCGATTGACCCGCAGGTTTTCAACGGTAAAGAGTGGGTGCCAGCGCAAGGATATCTGGACAAGGTCAAAGAACTTTTAGGCAAAGCAGGAGACAACACTATTACTCGATCTGAGTTTCTAATTCTTCAGAGCTTAGATTTGGCAACGTTGAGCCGTTACGAGCAGGCGAAAAACCTCACGGTCACTCTCCTAAAAAAATGGTTGGTGGAACACAAGTTCGCCAACTGGACCGAACATAGAACAGATGCCCAGAAACTTGGAAAACAGGTGACCCCTGATGAAAAACAGCAGCGCGCAAAGGAGATAGCTGAAAAGTTAGGCGATAACCAACTTTGGCATTCTCATGGGCGCATGATTGATGTGTTTACTCTCAAGAGCATTTTGAGATTGGAGATTGAAGATTACTCAAGGGATGTAACACTTCGTCCGTTGATTCGGTCTTACAATGACTTGCTGATGGAATATATTCGACGGTCGCAGATCAAGTTTTTCATGCACAGTCGTAATTTCTTTTGAAGATCAATTATGGAAACAAGAAACGAACTCGAAAAAGTCTTGATTGAAAAAGAGCGTGAATTTGCTGCCGATCCTAGCTTCGTTCGACTAAAGGAGTTTTATGAACAGATGAAAAGTCAGGGTTTGGCAACTAAACAGGAGTATTCGTTACCGCAGTTGGACACTGCGGGACAGCGACTTTTCCAAGTGCAACAAGCGGCATTTCGTGCTTCAGAAGCTCAATGAATTCAACACTCAAGGAATTGCGGAAAATCCGCGACGCGCACGCTGCGAAGTTTAATTACGACTTCGACGCCATCGCGCAGGATTGGTTGAAGGAAGAAGCCGCCGCCCGGCGGGCGGGTCAGAAGTTTGTGGACTTGTCCGCAAAAAAGAAACCGCAGCGCCGTCATCGCTCCTTGGAGGTCAAGGCAGGCAAAGCCCGCTGCAAATCGTGAATCGTAAATCCGAAATCGTAAATGGGGAATGGTTGCCCGACATGGATTTGAACCATGACAAACAGATTCAGAGTCTGCTGTGCTACCGTTACACCATCGGGCAAACCAACGTGTGGCATAGCCTAGATATTTCACCTTGGGAGTCAAGCTGACGATGGTCGTTCATCAAACATGAGAAGCGGTAGGAACAATAAACTAGCAGGCCAAATTGGGGAATACTTGGTCTGTGCTGAACTCGGAAGACGGAATTTAATTGCCACGCCATTTTCGGGCAATGTTCCGGCTTTCGACATTCTAGCTGCCGATGAACTTTGCCGCACTGTGCCAATTCAAGTTAAAGCGTCTCGATCAGACAATTGGCCGAGCGACGCCCGAAATTGGATGAACATCTCTTTCGACAAAGAAACCAAAGTCCAAAAGAACCTAGGTCGCATAAAGATTAAAAATCGCGACTTGGTTTACGTTTTCGTAGCTATTGCATCGCCTGATGAAAAAGACCCCAAAGACCGTTTTTTCATTTTGACAAAATTCCAACTGCAAGAGATTTGCATAAAACATTATTGCGCTTGGATGGATGGAATCGGATGGAAACGACCGCGTTCTCCAGAATCTTATGATTGCCGCTTTAAGATTCGCGACATGGAAAAATATGAAAATAAGTGGGAACTCATTTCGAGCAGATTAGCAAAATCCCATCCAGAGCAGTCACTCGAATCCCCGGAAGAATAACCATGCCGCAAGAGTTCAAACTCATCCTCAAGCATCTCGATAACCCGGGTTACACGCCGGACATCGAATGCTATTTGCGGCATGGCGGCTACGACGCACTCAAGAAGGCGCTCGCCATCCAGCCCAAGGATTTGCCGGACGGCAAGAAGGCTTCCCCGCAGGAACAAATTCGCGATGACGTGAAGTTGTCTGGCCTGCGTGGTCGCGGCGGCGCGGGTTTCTCGTGCGGCCTCAAGTGGTCGTTCGTGGATCGGCGCAGCGGCAAGCCGATTTACCTCATCTGCAACGCCGACGAATCCGAGCCGGGCACGTTCAAGGATCGCCAGATCATCCACAAAGATCCCCATCAGCTCATCGAGGGCATGATCATCTCGTGCTTCGCGAACGACGTGAAGCTCGCCTACATCTACATCCGCGGCGAAATGCCCAAGGGCGCGAAGCTGCTAAATGCGGCGTTGAAGGAAGCCCGCGCGAAACATTTCCTCGGCAAAAATATTCTCGGCAGCGGTTACGATCTGGAGATTCACGTTCATCGCGGCGCGGGCGCTTACATCTGCGGCGAGGAAACCGGCCTCATCGAATCGCTCGAAGGCAAGCGCGCCTATCCGCGCATCAAGCCGCCGTATTTTCCGGCGGTGCTCGGCCTCTACATG
>JAYUAV010000396.1:0-5267 GCA_043741175.1 Verrucomicrobiota bacterium | reverse complement strand
TTGCACTCGGCTCTAATCTGGCTGTAAAAGAACCCCGTCACATGGGCAAAACCCTCATCATCGCGGAGAAACCGTCCGTCGCCAGCGACATCAGCAAGGCACTCGGCAAGTTTCAGAAACACGACGACCACTTCGAGAACGACGACTACGTCATCTCGTCCGCCGTCGGTCATCTGCTCACCATCGCCGTGCCCGAACAGTTCGAGGTCAAGCGCGGCAAGTGGACGTTCGCCAATCTTCCCGTCATCCCGCCGCACTTCGATCTGTTGCCCATCGAGAAGAGCGAGGCGCGTCTCAAAGTCCTAGTCAAACTTCTCAAGCGCAAAGATGTCTCCGCCATCATCAACGCTTGCGACGCCGGGCGCGAAGGCGAATTGATCTTCCGTTACATCGTTCAATACGCCAAAGCCAAGCAGCCCATCCAACGGCTCTGGTTGCAATCCATGACACCCGCCGCCATCCGCGACGGCTTCGCGCATCTGCGGACGGACGCCGACATGATGCCGTTGGCAGACGCGGCGGCGTGTCGCTCGGAATCCGACTGGCTCATCGGCATCAACGGCACGCGCGCGATGACGGCGTTCAATTCCAAGACCGGCGGGTTTCATCTGACAACCGTGGGCCGCGTGCAGACGCCGACGTTGGCGATCTTGGTCGAGCGCGAGGAGAAGATCAAAAAGTTTAGACCGCGCGGTTATTCAGAAGTGCATGGAACTTTTGCCGCCCAAGCTGGCGAATATCCAGGACGTTGGTTCGATGAAAAGTTTAAGAAAGAAGAAAGTGAACTTGATCGCACAAAACGATTGCTCGCGGGTCTGAAACTGGATTTGCCAGACGCTCAAGAACGGATCGAAGCGGCGCAAGGTTCGCTTTGGGACGAACATCGCCAAGCCATTCGGATTTGGCATCAAGAAATTGCCGACACGATTCAGAAAAAATGCCACGGCAAAATTGGCGTCGTTGAAGTGGATGAAAAAAGGCCGTCCACTTCCGCACCGCCGCAGCTTTACGATTTGACCACGTTGCAGCGCGAGGCGAACGGGCGGTTTGGTTTTTCAGCAAAGAACACGCTCGGCCTAGCGCAGGCACTCTACGAGAAGCACAAGGTTCTCACGTATCCCAGAACGGACTCGCGCGCGTTGCCAGAGGATTACTTGGAGACGGTCAAGGCGACGATGGGAATGTTGGCAGATACCAATTACCGCACGCCTGCCGAAACAATTCTCAAGAACGGCTGGGTGCGTCCGAACAAACGTATCTTCAACAATGCGAAAGTTTCAGATCACTTTGCCATCATTCCGACGCTAGTTGCGCCCAAGGCGTTGAGCGAACCGGAACAGAAACTTTACGACCTAGTCACCAAACGCTTCCTCGCGATCTTTTATCCGTCCGCCGAATTTTTAATAACCACCCGCATCACGCGCGTCGAGGGCGAACCGTTCAAGAGCGAAGGTAAAATATTGGTCAAGTCCGGCTGGATGGAGGTTTATGGAAAAGAAGTCCAATCGGATGATGAGCCAATTCTTGTAGCCGTTCAGCCGAATGAAAAAGTAAAAGCAACGAAAGTTGAGGTCGAGGCGAACGTCACCAAGCCACCGGCGCGCTATTCGGAAGCGACATTGCTCGGTGCGATGGAGGGTGCGGGCAAGTTGATTGATGATGAAGAGTTGCGTGAAGCGATGTCGGACAAAGGTCTCGGCACACCCGCCACGCGCGCGACAATCATCGAAGGTCTGATCTGGGAGAAATACATCACGCGCAATGGCCGCGAGTTGCAGCCGATGGCCAAGGCGTTTTCACTCATCACGCTGTTGCGTGGCTTGCAGATTCCGCAGTTGTGTTCGCCGGAGTTGACGGGCGAATGGGAATTCAAGTTGAACCTCATGGCGCGCGGCAAGCTGCCTCGCGGTGAATTCATGCAAGAGATCGCCGCCGCCACGCGCGACATCGTGGCGAAAGCCAAGATGCACGAGAGCGACACCGTGCCCGGCGATTACGGCAAACTCACCGTGCCCTGTCCCAAGTGCCAGGGCGAGATTCTGGAGAACTACAAAAAGTTCCAGTGCCAGAAGTGCGACTTCGCGCTCTGGAAAATCGTGGCGAGTCGCCAGCTTGAAATTTCCGAAGTTGAAGAACTCATCACGAAGGGTGTGGTCGGGCCGCTGCAAGGGTTCCGCAGCAAGCAGGGTTTTCCGTTCGCGGCCATCATCAAGATGAACGCGGAGTTCAAGCCAGAGTTTGATTTTGGCAACGACCAAGGCAAAGACGGCGAGGCGAGCGCGCCAGTGGATTTCACGGGCAAAGAACCACTGGGGAAATGCCCCGCGTGCGGCGGGAATGTTTTTGACGCAGGCATGAATTACGTCTGCGAGAAACAGGCCGCGCCGGAAAAGACCTGCTCGTTCCGCAGCGGCAAAATCATTTTGCAACAGACGATTGAACCCGCGCAGATTCAAAAACTGCTCACGACGGGCAAGACGGATTTGCTCAGGGGTTTCATCTCGAAGAAGACGAACCGCAAGTTCGAGGCGTTCCTGATTGTGAAGGATGGCAAGACGGCGTTCGAGTTCGCGCCGAGAGAGAAGAAGGGCAAAGGCAAAGCAGGCGCACCCGCCGAGCCGCCGCCGAAGATTGATTTCACCGGCAAAGCGGTCATGGGCAAATGCCCGAAGTGCGGCGGCAAAGTCTGCGACACCGAGGCAGGTTACATCTGCGAGAACTCACAACTCGAAGCCAAGTCGTGCAAGTTCAAGATCGGCAAAACAATTTTGGAGCAGGCCATCGAGCCAGATCAGGCACAGAAAATTCTCGCCGAGAACAAGAGCGATGTGCTGAACAAGTTCATCTCCAAAGCGGGCAAACCATTCCCGGCGTATCTCGTGATGGACAAGAAAGGCAAGATCACCTTCGAGTTCCCGCCGCGTGAAGGGGAGTGAGTTTCCAACCATCCCTTCGGTGTGGCGGCCGTGACAACTAATTGTCGCCATGCAATCAGACCAAATAACACTCAACAACAAAGCGAGCAACTCACTCCACTCGCAACTCCGGCCACTTCTCCAAACGCCGCAGCAATGCCTGCGGCGACATCCTTCAACTTGAACCGCGCTTCTGCGCGGCCACGAAATGATTCTGCGCTTTTAGGTTCGAGCTTGAACAACGCGCCGGAATCTTTTCAGCGCGGCAAATCCTGGCGTGTGGCAAACATCATCAGCGCGATCAACACGACTGCCAGAGTTGCCATGATGCGTTGAAGCTAGATTCGCTTGCCGATAAGTTTTTCCGCTGCCCACGCGACGATCATGAACGGGCCGATGCTCGGCAAATAAGTGTAGCGATCCGCAACAGTGGTGTAGCCGATGCGCACGAATCCGATGACGGGAACAATCGTCCCAACGAACCACAGCCATCCAACCATGCACCACGGCACACGCAAAATCATCACGAGGGCGAAAATGGTTAATCCAAGTTTTGAAAGAACCTCCCGTGAATGGAGTTTTATTCACCTCTGAAAACTGCGCGCGCTGTGCAAGTCTCCGCCACCACCACCTCCGTCAGCATTGGCAACTTCAGCTTGAGCTTCCGCCATATCCACGCGGCCACAACTTCGCTCGTGGGATTTTCCAAGCCGGGAATCTTGTTGAGATAATTGTGATCCAGCTTTTCCCAAAGCGGTTTGAACGCCTTGCTGATCTCCGCGTAATCCATCAACCAGCCCAGCTTGGGATCGCACTCACCCGCAACGACGATCTCCACCTTGAAGCTGTGCCCATGAAGTCGGCGACACTTATGCGCCTTCGGCAAACGCGGCAACAAATGCGCCGCCTCAAACTGAAATGATTTTCGTAGTTCCATTTTCATAAATTGCTTTCGTCAGAATTCAACCACGGATGGACACAGATAAACACGGATTGGGGGTCTGTGACATCGGGCATATCGCTTGGTAAATACAGTTTTGCCTTTTGATTCTCTTATCCGTGTCCATTTGTGTCCATCCGTGGTTAAAAAATTACTGCTCCCAATCCGTCCACGTCACTAAGTCGCCCAACGCCGGACGACCATCATGCCGCCACGTCAGCGGCGGGTTTTGCATCTGGCCGAGCGGACAAACCCGCGTCGCGCCCCAGCGCGCGAGTTGAGTAGCGATTTCCCCGGCGCGATGTTCCGGCACGGCGATGCCCACAGTGGAAACTTGCGCGCGAACTAAATCCGCGTTCTGCAAAACATCTTCCAACCCCGCGACCGGCTTGACGTAGATGAATCGGTGCAGGCAGGAGAGTTGAAACCTCGCGTCCGCCTCGCACACCACAGTCCACGCCGTCGAGTCGTTGCTCTTCCAAACATGTGTGGACGCGGAATGTGCCGCGCGCAGTTCGTAGATTGCGCGACGCAACGCAATGTGCGACGCAATTTCAGGATGCGCCGAGCCGCGCGGCTCGATGCGTTCGCGACGCGCCAATTCCTCTGCGAGCTGGCGCGAAAATTCTTCTGGCGAACTGTGCCCGCCGCTCTGCACATAGATCACATGCGGCGAGAGGCAGCCGAGTTGATCCCACGCCGTCACGTCATCGGCAGCGCGAGCGATGACTTTGCGCGCGTTGTGTTCCGTCAAAACATCTGCCGCCACGAAACCAAAACTCACGCGATGACCATAACCCAAAAATCTGACGCGGTGCAGAAGCCGTTTCTGAATTGCCGCCAACGCCTCATCGCCCCCCGTGGCCGTGACGCAATCCGCTTCCGAAAACAACACGTCCTCCAACGCGAGATTCCCGCCCTGCCACTCAGCGATCTCGATGCACGCCGCAAGCTTTGGATCGCATTCGTAGATCGAGTGCGCGAACAATCGCGGCAGCAGCGTCGTGCCGCGCGCACACTTCACGAACTGCGCCGAACGCGTTAGCAAACCCAGCACCATGCTCATCAACGTCGGATTCGGGATGTTGCCTGCCGCAATGTGGACAAGAAACTCCGGCCCATGCGCGATGGCCGCGCGCCCTGCCTGTTGTTCAACCTCCGCGCTGCAAAATTGATCCAGCCTGCGGGCATCGCCCATCTCTTGCTTGAGCAACGAGTGAAAGTTTTCCGCTGTGAGTTGGCGAAAGAATCCATCCAACCCGCGCGCCAAGGTCTCGCGACTGAACCCCAGCACCGCCGGGCCGTGATCCAAAGCGAGACGCCGGAATCTATTGTCCGCGTGCAACCACTCCGCCGCCACGCCTGCGAGCGTTCGGATGATTTGATCCATTGAACGACGCATCAGGTAGCTC
>JAYUAV010000395.1:0-3893 GCA_043741175.1 Verrucomicrobiota bacterium | reverse complement strand
CTTTCATGGCTGAGGGCGAAAATGGCAAGCGGTTTGTCCCGCTGTATTGGGTGTACTGGTCAAAGCTGGAGCAAGAAGGACGCGGAAGTTTGGCATCTGTCGAATTATTTGAGCCAACCAAAACATTGCGGCAACTCCGTGTCGAAGAATCGAAATACATACTACGCCCGCCACTCGTGTTCACAAATCAAGCTGCATTGCTTGCTCAAACGAACCAGATGGTTGTGACAAATGCCCCACCGTATCCAAAATAATATGTTGTTTCACGAGAGTTCGCTGAAACATGAGCGCTCCTCGCCAGTTGATTCAACTTTGCGGCCTTAAATGTTCCCAAAATAACATTGCACGGCGATTGGCAGGTGCATAAACTCCCCGTCCAATTTAAGGATGGGTTCCCGAATCTTATATGACTCATTCCAAAGAAAACGCCCGCGAGTTGCTTCGCCTCAAGCGGGAGTAGTTGCCAAACTATTTTTCTGACTTCGCGGTCGTAATCGTCACTTCCAACGGCAGCTTCACCACGAGCGGTTCGTCCGGGCCGATCAAAAGATTCTTCACGCGATATGTCGCTTCGAGGCGGGCGGCGTTCGCGGCCTTGCCAGTGGGCGATTTGATCTCGAACAGGACGGTCTTGCCGCCGGGGATGACGAATGACTTCGGCGTGGTCACGCTGTCGAGTTCGGCCACGCGTTCCAATTCGTAGTCGATGTCCGATGTGTTGCTGATCTGGAGATTGGTCTTATCTTTTCCATTGAGCGTGACGGCGGTTTTGTTGAATCGGATTGATCGCTCGAAGATGGGTTTGAGGAATTGTTCATCACCGATGAGTTTGTCGCCGGAATAAACCACGGTGCGCCGGGCGAACAACGCTTCTTTGATGGCGGCCTGACTGCGTTCGGTGGCGAAGACGAGAGTGACCGGGCGATGATCGTTTTCGTGGACGAGATATTCCATGTTCAATGGTGGATGGATGTCGGAATTGCTCAACATGGTGAGCTTCTTCTCAATAGCCCATCGGTGTGCTTCAGGATAATACTCTCGCGCGTTGACGACTTCGATGCCTTGCAAGAAACCTTGTTCACGCAGCCAGGTGTGTTCGTCATACCAAACCACGTTGTTGTTTTTGAGTTGAGCGTCCCAACCGGGATGATTCCAGAAGATGAACGCGCCTTGCTCGTGAGCGATGCGACATTCAGCACGCCAATCATTCGTCGCCAGTGCCATTGAGTTGGTGAGGAAGATGGCGTTGAGATGGCCGGGCGGCATCTTGTGCGTGATCTCCGAACCTTTGATGACGAGCAGATCGAGGTCGTTGCCTTTGCCGCGAGCGATCTCGAAGGAGCGGTTGTGGTTCGTGTTCACATCGGTCTTATGCGGCTGATACTCGATGTGGTCGGTGATGGCGATGGCGTCCAACCCTTCACGCCAAGCTTCATCTGCGCGCACGGTGGGCCAGACGTAGCCGTCGGAGAAAACAGTGTGAATGTGGAAGTCACACTTCAACGTCACGTAACCGGGCACATCAGGGATGTTCACGGCGGTGCGCGCGTGCATGACGGGGTTGTGAGCCAAGGCGGAAGTTGCGGTGGCGAGCAGCGCGGCGAGTAGAACAAGGTTGGCTTTCATGTTTGAATCGTAGGAATATGAGTTGCCCGATGCAATCAGAAGCAAATTTGTTCTCGTCTGTGTCGTTGGGAAAGAAATCCTTCTACGCGTAGTTACCGGGTAAAACGGTCTTCACTCAAATCTCGATCTGGCCCGTGAACGCGAAATCCGCTGGCCCCGTCAATCGCACGTCGTCAAATTCTCCGTCGCGTTCCTTGAAGCTGACTTCAAGTTCATCGCCACCTTGCACCAGAACTTTTACGGGCGACGTGAATCCGTGGACGCGTGCGGAGATAATGGCAGACGCGCTCACCCCGGTACCGCACGCGAGAGTCTCGCCTTCCACGCCACGCTCAAAGGTGCGAACGCGGATGTGATTTTTGCCGAGCACTTGAACGAAGTTCACGTTCGTGCCACGCGGACCGAAGTGCGCGTGACGCCGAATCTCCGCGCCATGCTCCAACACCATCGCCTTGTCAGCGTCAGGCACATACTGAATGGCGTGAGGCACACCGGTGTTCAGTGAGTGAATCGTCGCAATGCCGGACGCAAGCGGCACGGATTGGTTGAGCTTCAACTCTTTTGGCTTCGTAAGATTCACCGTCACACGTTCGCCGTCGAAACTGGCGGCGATGATTCCCGCAGCGGTTTCAAAAGTGAAATCACGATCCAACCCCGTCGCCTTCCGCACATAACGGGCAAAACAGCGCGCACCGTTGCCGCACATGTCCGCCACGCTGCCGTCGCTGTTGAAAAAATCCCACGCCCAGTCCGCCTTGCCCGTGCGACTGGCAACCAGAAGCATGACTCCATCCGCGCCGACGCCACGATGCCGGTCGCACAAGCGCACGATCTGCTCTGTGCTGAGTTTGATGTTGCCCGCGCGGTTGTCTAAGAGGACAAAGTCATTCCCCGCGCCGTTCATTTTTGCGAATCCAAGAATCATGGAGACGAAGTATAACCGCCCGCCTCATGAGAAAAATAAAAAACGTCTGAGGAAAAACTTTGAACCGCTAATCCGCCGCTGCCGCAATCAACGCCGCCTGCGTCGCTTCTGCGAGCGCATTGACCCGGACTCCGATCTCAAAATCCGACGGTGCTTCCAGCGTGTAGGAAAGCCGCGTCTTGTTTTGCAGCAACCAGAACGACTCCGGCCATAGCGGACGCGTGAGCGGATCAAGGCTCGGACGGATGATGCCGCCGCGCACTTCACGACTTTCGATGATCGGGGAAAGGTCAATGGGACAAACCTTCGCCGTAGCCGCGATCATCGCTTCCGCCAGCGATGGTTTGCCATCGGGATTCAATTCATAGAGATAGAATCCGTGCGATTCCCAATCCTCGTGAAGACAGAGACACAGATCGAACGCCGCTTGTTTTTCCAACCACGCGATGTGCGAGCAAATCTCCGGTGATTGTGGCTGGAGATAATCGCGATTGAGATCAATCCCTTGCCCATTCTCACGACGGTTGTTCGCGAAACCCACCGGATTCAAGCACGGCAGCAAAACAATCTCGGCAGGGTCAGGCCAGATGTTTTCACACATCAAGCGCAACGCGGCGAGCGGTCCCGCAGGTTCGTCACCGTGAATACCGGTGCTGATGTAAATGCGGGTTGAGGGTTGAGAGTTGAGGGTTGATGGCGAAACGCGGCGGAGCGCGAACCACTCGAAATCATCGTCAGCGTGGAATGTTTCCAGAGTCCAACCGTGTTCCTGCGCGGCGGTTTTGATCTCACCAAGGACTGCGTGAACATCTATTCTCGCACCAAGATAACCACCGTCGTTTTTGCCAAGCCGTTGCATGAATCTATTGATTTGCCGTCGCTGATTTTCGCAGCATCAGAATCCCCAATCCGCCCGCAAACGAAGCCGACACATCACCGACGAATGGAAAGGAAGCCAGGCCAAGTCGCAAACCGTGAACGAGCAGCACCAAACCTTCGATGACCATGATCCATCCGAACCACGCCAGCATCACCGCGAATTTGCGAGGATAAATTGCCAGCAGAACATAGCCCGTTCCCACGAGCGCAAACGCGCCGGAAGCCATTCGCAACCAGTAATCGAGCATCGGATCGTAGGCGAGGGGTTTCGCACCCATGCCTTGCAATGCACCAGCGGCGGTTTCCCACGTCATAAAAACTCCAAACGCAGATATGCCCCAGACAAACGCGGAGAAAAGCAGAATCAATCGAAGCAGACGAAGTTTGCGGGTGGATTGACTCGAACTCACGGCCCAAGAATGCAGGTCGCCGGAAAAGATTCAAGCCCACACGCGGTGCGCCT
>JAYUAV010000394.1:0-2309 GCA_043741175.1 Verrucomicrobiota bacterium | reverse complement strand
GGCTGAAGGCGCTGGTTTGCTAAACCGGTATACCCCTTAAAAGGTATCGGGGGTTCGAATCCCCCCCTCTCCGCCAACTTCCTTCAAACCATTTACCCGAGTTCAACTGGCTTTGTTTCGACAAGCGAAGGAACTTCTGAAAACCTTAGCCTCAGTCAATGTCTCCACGAAAAACAAAAACTTTCCGCGTGTTCCTAACCATCGCCATCGTCTATGGGTTGCTTCTGATCTGCGGCTGCGCTTGGCAACGCAAGCTGCTGTATTCCCCGACGAAGATTCCGGCGGGCGATTTCGCTCAAGCCTCCGCGCGCTCTGGTCTTGAACCGTGGCGAAATGCGGCTGGCGAAATCATCGGCTGGAAACTCGCGGCGAGTTCGTCTCCGACTGGCAGCGTGCTGGTGATCCATGGCAATGGCGGTTGCGCGTTGCAACGCGGTTACATTGCGCGGCCCATTCACGACGCGGCGGCGTTGGATGTGTTCATCCTGGAGTTTCCCGGCTACGGGATGCGCGCTGGCTCGCCCGGCTTGAAAAGTTTTCTCGCTGCAGAAGAGGAAGCATTCGCGCTGTTGCCAAAGGAGAAACCAATTTATCTCGTCAGCGAATCTCTCGGCACAGGTGTGGCCGCGCATTTGGGCAAGACGCACCCGAAAGAGATCGCCGGGATGGTGATGTTCGTGCCTTACGACAGTCTGCCATCACTCGCGCAAAGCAAAATGCCGCTGCTCCTGCCGTATTTCTTTCTCGTGGATCGCTTCGAGCCAGCGGCGTGGCTGAAGGATTATCGTGGGCCGATCAAGTTTGTGTTGGCGGAACGCGACGAAGTGATTCCGAAAAAGTTTGGTCAACGGCTGTTTGATTCGTACGGAGGAATGAAGGCGTTGCAGATCATTCCCAACGCAGGTCATGGCGATGTCGGCGAGCAATCACCCGAATGGTGGCAGGACGTGTTCAATTATTTGCACAATTCAATTCATCCGAAGTCTTGACAGTCTTTTCACGCTGATTCAATCTGGCAGCGAACTGACCGCGAGATTTCCCCTGTTGACCAAGCCGTTTCGGAATCCGCGTCCACTGAGCGATAGATACACACCAGTTTGAACTAATCCTGCCGCTCGCCGTCCAAGCCAGTGTCCAAATGGACACGCCGCGACAAAAGTCCTGCCAGTTCAAAACAATTTAACCAAACGAAATTTTTATGGCAAAAGCTGTCACCAAGAAGGCCAAGACAAAATCATCGAAGATCAAAACTGGCGAGGAGTTGCCGTTAGACCAAGCAGAGTCTGCCGCGACGCTCGCTGCTGCACCCGTTGCCGAAACTCCGGCACCCGCGCCTGCGCGCGAAACCGTAATGGCGAACGACCAGGATGCCGTGCGTTATTCCAGCCGCCCGCCGACTCCGCCGCCCGTGGACGAAGACGCGCCGCTCCAACCGCCGACTCACGCCATCGAAGCCAGCGTTCCCGCGCAGCCTCGCGGTGTGGTCGAACCCCGCCGCAACGAGCGTGACAAGATCGCCAACTCTCTGAACATCGCCAAGCTCCAGGCGATGCCGATGACTGAGTTGAATACGATGGCCAAGGACATGGGCGTGGAAAATTACGGCACGATGCGCAAGCACGAGGTCATTTTCCACATCCTCCAGAAGAACGCCGAGCGCGCGGGCGTGCTGTTCTCCGAAGGCGTGCTGGAAGTGTTGCCGGATGGCTACGGATTCCTTCGCTCGCAGAGTTTCAATTACCTTTCCTGCCCGGAAGACATTTACGTTTCACCGTCGCAGATTCGCCGGTTCGATTTGCAGACTGGCAACTTGATCGCCGGTCAGATTCGCCCGCCGAAAGAGAAGGAAAAATTCTTCGCGCTGCTCAAGGTCGAAGCCGTGGACGGTGAAGAGCCGGACAAGGCCAAGGACAAAACGCATTTCGAGAACCTCACGCCGTTGTTCCCGAACAAGCGCTTCATCCTCGAAACCGGCAAGGAAGAACTTTCCACCCGCGTGCTTGATCTCGTCTGCCCCATCGGCAAAGGCTCGCGCGGTCTGATCGTCGCGCCGCCGCGCACGGGCAAAACCGTGTTGATGCAGAAGCTCGCCAACGCGATTCTCAAGAACAACCCGGAGACGTACTTGTTCATCCTGCTGATTGACGAACGCCCCGAAGAAGTCACCGACATGGAGCGCACCTGTATCGGTGCGGAAGTGATTTCCTCTACGTTCGACGAACCGCCGGAGCGCCATGTGCAGGTGGCCGAAATGGTCATCGAGAAGGCCAAGCGCATGATCGAACACAAGCGCGACGTCGTCATTCTGC
>JAYUAV010000393.1:0-2919 GCA_043741175.1 Verrucomicrobiota bacterium | reverse complement strand
GGCTGCCAGTTAGAGAATGAGAACGCCTCGCCACTCGCCCATTGGTAAGTGCCTTCGGTTGCGACATCGTTCAATCCTGTCCAAAGATCCCGAGTGATGCCGCCATAGTTTTGGAAAGTCGCGGATACCCAACCATTCTCGGCTGCGTTAAGATTGCCACCCAAGCTAACTGCTTTCGATTGTGACGAAGTCCAGTTTTCTGTGTCGGAAGGTAATAGTAGTGGTTGTTGGCAGGGTTCAATATTGGCCCCGTCAACACTGATGGGATCGCCGCGAACGCTGACATGGAGACGCCGATGATGGCGAAAATGGAAAGTATGGTTTTTTTCATATTTTTAGGTATGTCGTATTTTGATTGCGTGAATTGAGACACGCGAATCAGGTTTGAGTTGTTTGTTACCGCCTGAGCCTCTGCTTGCCCAAGCGCAGGCACTTGCGTAGCAAAACCCGCCTGCGAAGTTAATGTTAATGACTGGCTGTTAATCTTTTGGCCAAGCAGAGTGGGGTTGGGTTCTAACAATTAAAACTCGCGACGACAATCGTTCCAGCCCGCGCCGCAAATCATAATCTGGCTTCCAGCCCAACGCGTGCAGCCGTGTCGAATCTCCCACCACGAAACCGAGGGGTGACTCGGTACTTTCGACTGGTTAAAACGAACAAGCCCCAAGTTCATCACTTGTGGCTTGTGGCTTTGAAACTCTTCAAGCTGCGGGTTCAGCGGGAGTCGGCGGGCGGTATGCCTCGATCTTTTCAATGCGCTGGCGACGTTTCGTGCCGTCCACTTCGGATTCCACTTCGTCGCCAACTTTGTGGTTCAACAACGCCTGCCCCACTGGCGTGAGGTAGCTGATGATGTTCTTGTCTGCGTCAAAATCCCACGCGCCCAGAACTGTGAACACTTCGGGTTTTTTGGTGTTCAAGTCGGTGGCGTGAACAATCGTGCCGATGTTGACCACGTCCGTGCGGACGTTGGAGAAATCAGTGCCGCGCGCGCGATTCAGTAACGCTTCCAACTCATCCTTACGGCGCATGAGAACTTTCTGCATTTCTTTCGCGGCCTTGAATTCGTGATTCTCTCGCAAGTCGCCGTAACTGCGGGCGGTCGCAATTTCTTTGGAGTTCGCGGGAATCTTCTTCTGCACCAGCTCCGTGTATTCCGTTTTGCGACGTTCCAAACTTTCCCACGAAACGTAGATGGCGGAGTCCTGCTTGGTCTGCTCGCCAGAGATGAGCGGTTGGACGGACGGATGACGTTTAACGATGCGTGCGAGCATAGAGCGTTTGTCCATGTCCTCGAACACGGGCGAGAACTTCAACGCGCGAGTCAAATCCATCACCACTTCGATGTCTGCCGTGCCCGTGAGATCGGCCACCAACTCCTGATCGGACAACATGAATTCGCGCAGCCGGCTCGCGCGTTTCTCGTTGAACTGATCGCGCTCCATCGCAGTGAGCATGGCGCGGAATACTTCCGGGCCGAGGATGTCCGCGAAATCGTCGCTGCGTTCCTTGCCGAGCCAGAGGAGCAATTCGCTGCTGGCCGCGTGCTGGCTGATGAGGCGGGCGAGGGTTTCCTTCAACTCCGGCATCTTGCCGTTCGCGGCCATGATGCTGGCAAACTCTTTGCACAGCTTGGCGGAAACGATGTTCAACGCGGCGCGCAGGGTTTCGCTCCAGCGCTCCGGCTGCGATGCTTTGAAGGATTCCAATGTGCGCCGATGTTTGGCGGCGGGAATTGCTTCGAGCAACGGCCCGAACTTCACGCCTTCCTGCGTCCAGAGTTGCGGCGCGGAAATCTCATCGGCTGCGGGCGCGAGGTTGATGATACCTGCCACGTCATCGCGTGCGAAAATGGCTTCGAGTGCCACGGCGGTCTGAGTGCGGATGTGCGACGGGATGTCTGCGTTCAGCGCAGCGACAACTTCCTTCACTGCGGCTTCCTTGTTTGAGAGATCAGCCGCGCTCTTCACAAACTCAGTCGCGATGGTGAGCTTGGCTTTGAGGCCTTTCGCCGCGCGGAAATCTGCGAGCAAACGCGCTTGCAGCGACGTTTCCTGCGCTTGATAAACGATGGCTTCAGTCTTTTTGGTCGGCACGACGAAGTGTCCGTCCTTCTTCATCTCTTGCTTGGCGACTTCCCACCATTTCTTCCAGTCGTCGGCGATGACATCGGGCACGAGCACCACATGGATTTGATCCAGCGTGGCTTTGCCGCCGTAACTGTTGAGAACCACTTTGATGAGATCGAGATGATGCAACGCAGCGGTTTTTTGCAGACCTTCAAGATCAATGGACTTGCGCGCGAGGATGTGATCCTTGGGAATCGGCTTGAGCGAATCCGCCGCGAACGTCAGGTCCATCGTGTGACCAGGCTTGCCGGGGAAATCAATAATGAAGCGCGCGAAGACCGTGTCCACCGTCTTGATGCGGCCAAAGCCCCAGCTCCGGTGCGAACAAAAGCCGCTGGTGGTGAGTAGAACGAGCGGGTCAACCTGACGGCCCTCGATTTTTCCTGCTGCTGCCAGCTTCTCGAATTCTTCTTTCATAAATTTTTGATTATTCCTCGCGTCACTACACTCAGCTTGCCAACATTAAACGAAGTGAACGGCCAAAAACCAAGAGAAATTGCGGCACGCATCCTCGGCAAGCGACGTTTCAGTGACGAATACACGGAGACATTGCTCGAACGCGCCCTCATGCCAGCGCGGCTTTCGTCCGCAGATCGTGGCCTCACACAGGAACTCGTCTTCGGCATCATCCGCTGGCAAGAAACTCTCGATTGGCTCATTGCACGCAAGACGCAAGGCCGCACGCAGAAGCCTGACTTGCAGGATTTGTTGAGGCTCGGACTCTACCAGATTTTCTGGCTGGATCGCATCCCCGATCACGCTGCCGTCCATGAAACCGTCGAGCAAGCCA
>JAYUAV010000392.1:0-10801 GCA_043741175.1 Verrucomicrobiota bacterium | reverse complement strand
TCGCGGAGCAGTTGGACGTCGGACAGTTCGTGCATCTCACCTATTAAACAACCGTCGCAGACGAAATCCGACAAAGAATATGTCCAACGGAGAAAGCTTTAAACGAATCCATGCAGTTGAGAATCCGGTGGGAGAAACGCAAAGACGCAAAGGCCGCAGAGAAGCGCAGAGTTTAGCGGGTCATGATCAACGCACTGTTCGGTTATCTTATCTCCAACAGGAGTTCTTTGCGCCTCTCCGCGTTCTCGGTGCTTATTCCGTTCCTGTTTCTTCTGCATCGTTCCGGGTTACCGCGTGAGGGCGAAGAGATAGCGTTGCACGCGCGTGGCGTCATCGGTCTGTTTCAGTTCCAGATAGATTTGCTCCAGATTGCCGCACATGCGCGCCAACATGCGGCGAGTGGTCATGGGTTGGAGATATTCGTCGCGAACGTCGTGCTTGCAGCGGGTGAGGTGTTCGATGCAGTCGTTGCGCGTGAGAAGTTTTCCGAGGTTGAACGCATCAACATAAACTTCTTCCGTGGCGGACATGAATCGGCAGACGGAGTGACCGGGCAAGCCGACGCCCGAAACCGGGAAACCAAGGCGACGCATCAGCAACACATACACGAGGCAGAGGCTGACGGGATTGCCAGTGCGACGATTCAGCACGGTGTTCAGGAAGCTGTTGTCCGGGTCGTAATAGTTTTCCATGTTCCCGGTGAAACCGAGTTTGTTGAAAATGAATTCGTTCACGCGGACGAGCAGGCGTTCTTTTGGATCGCTTGCGGCGAGCCATTCGCGGAGTTCGCCAGCCATGTCGTCTAGCAATGCGCTGTAAGCGGCGGGGTTGATTTCGGGATGCTGGGTCTGCGCGAAGAGCAACGCGCCTTTTTCCAGATCAAGCATGGATTCGTCCTGAAGGCAGTAAGCCATGAAGCGCGAGTCAGCCGTCTCGCGGTCGAAATGTTGGACGATGTCCTTGGCGTGTTTGCGGAGCGTGGCGTCGCCGCTGAGTTGGTAGGGCTTGAGCCAGATTTGCGTGTCGCTGCCGAGGGAGATGAGCTTTTGTTTGACGGCCCGATAGACCATCGGGTCTTCGTCGCCGAGCAACTTGATGAGCGCGGTGACCTGGGGTTCGGGGAGTTTGGTCGTCTGCTTTTCGGTTGGTTGAGCGAGCGTCGTAGATTGCATATTCTTTGTGGGCTAACTAGACTGCACAACGGCGAAGCCAACAATTCAGGGCGTGGAGGGAACGCTCCCCGGTGGGGTCAAGAAGCGTGTCGGGTCAATTCCCGGAGGAGGAAATCAAAAGGAACTGAATACGGAAGCCATGAAACCAAGAACGGGCGAATAACTCGTGGCTTTCTTGTTCGATTGATTTTTTCCCGCCGTGCATTTCACCTGAGTTTTTGCCAGAATCAGTGCCGAGATGAACGCAAAACTTTTTATCGGGGTCGCGCTCGTGACCTTGATCGCGGCGGGCTGTGCAACGCATCGTTATCAACCATCCGGTGTCTTTGCCAATTCAGTCGTGACGCCTGTGCCCAAGCCCAACATCTCGCCCTCCGCGGCCGAATTGATTCAACGCGCGTTCACACAACCCGCCAAGCCGTTCGATGGCGAGCAGTGGCGCGAGTTGTTTGACGGCGTCTCGTTGAGCGGCTGGCGCGAAACTGATTTCAAGCAAGGTGGCAGCGTGACGGTGACAAATGGTTTGCTGGTGCTCCATCGCGGTCAACCATTCGTGGGCGTGAATTTCACAAATGAAATTCCCTCGGTGAATTACGAGGTGGCGTTTGATGCGATGCGTTTGGATGGGAGTGATTTCTTCTGCGCGCTGACGTTTCCAGTGCGCGAATCCTGTTGCAGTCTGGTCGTGGGTGGTTGGGGCGGTGGACTCGTGGGGTTGTCCAACGTGGATGGGGGCGATGCTTCGGAGAACGAGACGATGAAGTATGTGAGCTTTGAGTCGGGTCGCTGGTATCGTATCCGGCTGCGCGTGACGGAGCAAAAAATCGAGGCGTGGATCGAGCAAAAGAAAGTGGTGAACCTCGTCACGACAGGACGAAAACTGTCCGTGCGGTTCGGCGAGATCATGATGTCGCAACCGTTCGGGCTGGCATCGTGGGAAACGAGCTCGGCGTTTCGTGTGGTGAAAATTCGCGCTGTGAGTGGTCCTGCGGAAGCTGGGGAGTGAACCTCGTTGCGCTTCCGCGTTGTCATCCGCACTCGTCGTCCGTAGTCTGGCGGCGCGCTCAACGCATGACGCCGACACAACAACACGCCACTCTCGCCGCCGCGAATTGTGAGGTCGCCTTCGACCAACTCACGCGTCATCTCTTTGCCACGGACGCGTCTCATTATCAGATCGAGCCGATGGCCGTGGCGTTCCCGCGCGATTCCAAACAAGCTTCCGCAATCATCCAAGCCGCTGCGCAGGCGGGCGTCTCTGTCATTCCGCGTGGCGCAGGAACTGGACTCGTCGGTGGTGCCATCGGCGAAGGCGTGGTGGTGGACTTCTCGCGTTATGCCCGGCTCATCACAGATTTCGATGCGGAGAAACGGACGGTGCGTGTCGGCGCGGGCGTGGTGTTGGATCAGTTGAACAGTTTTCTCAAGCCGGAAGGTTTCATGTTTGGCCCGGACGTGGCCACGAGTTCACGCGCGACGTTGGGCGGGATGATCGCGAACAATTCTTCCGGAGCGCGCACGGCGTTGTTTGGCACGACGGCGGATCACATTCTGGAACTGGAGATCGTGATGGCGGACGGACGTGTGCTGCAAGTCGGGCCGGAACGTGGCACGCTTGCGGTGCAACGCGAGTTGCTGGAGAACATGACGATGTTCAACGAACTCCAGATCAAGGAACGATTCCCCGAAGGCTTGTTGAAGCGTTGGCCGGGTTACGGGTTGGAACGCGTTTCGCGGCAGCCGAACAATCTCATCAACGTTCTCGCTGGAAGTGAAGGCACGCTGGCGGCGATTCTTTCTGCGAGCATCAAAATCGTTCCCACGCCGGACGAGATCGGGCTGGGGTTGATCTTCTTTGATTCTGCGGCGGAGGCAATGCAGGCCACGGTGGAGTTGGAAGATTTGAAACCGTCCGCCGTGGAATTTCTTGATCGCATGTTGCTGGATCAAACGCGCGGACAAAGGGAGTTTCAGGCCGCGCGGGATTTGTTGGAGTTGGATGCAAAGCCGGCGGCAGGGGTGCTGGCCGTGGAGTTTCAGGGGCATGTGGAGGAGCGGCTCGCCGCGATGCAGAAACGTCCGCTTGGCACGCGAAAAAGAATCATGCACACGCTCGCCGAGATCAATCTCGTCTGGGCTTTACGCAAGCAAGGGCTTTCGTTGCTGACGAGTTGCAAAGGTTCGGCCAAGCCAGTGACGTGCATCGAAGACGCGGCGGTGCGACCGAAAGATTTGCCTGCTTACTACAACGGGCTTTCTGAGTTGTTGCACGACGCAGGGATCGAGGCGTCGTTCTACGGTCATGCAGCGGCGGGGTTGTTGCATGTGAGGCCGGTGTTGGACCTGCACAACGCAAGCGATCTGAAAAAGTTTCGCGCCATCACGGAAGAGACGGCGGCGTTAGTGCGGCAGTTCAAGGGATCGTTCTCAGCGGAACACGGCGTGGGCATCGCGCGCACGGAATTTCTCAAGGCGGAAGTTGGCGACGAAATGTATCTGCTCATGCGACAGATCAAGAAGTCGTTCGACCCACATAATGTTTTCAATCCGGGCAAGCTGATTGACGATGGACGTTATCGGCTCGACAAGAATCTTCGCCCCGGAGTCGGCGCGGTGGTGAAGCTGCCGTTCGAGCCGGTGTTGGCGTTCGCTGCGCGGGACGGCTCGTTCACGGCGAATCTGGAGCAATGCAACGGCTGCGGAGGTTGCCGCAAAGAAACGCCCACGATGTGCCCAACATTCGTGGCGACGGGCGAGGAGATCATGTCCACGCGCGGTCGCGCGAACGCCATCCGCGCTGCGCTAGAGATTCGCGGCATGAAGAGCAAAGATGTGTTGCGTTGCGAAGAGATGGAGGCCGCGCTGACGAATTGTCTTTCGTGTAAGGCTTGCACGAACGAATGCCCATCCAACGTGAACATGGCGTTGCTGAAAGCTGAGTTGCAATGGGCGCGCATCAAGCGGCATGGTCTGACGTTGCGCGAGCGGATGTTTGGTTCGGTGGACTTGCTCGGAAAACTGGGTTGCCTCTGGCCGAGGGTGGCCAACGATGTGTTGAGTTCCGGTCGAATGAGAAAGCTGCTGGCGCGTGTCACTGGAATCTCGCAGGAACGGTTGTTGCCGCAGTACGCCAAGGTGCGATTCGACAAGTGGTTCACGAAACGGAACAAGGAGTTTTGCAACATCCGGGGTCGCGTGTTGCTGTGGGATGATACCTTCGTGCGTTACAACGATCCACACATCGGCCAGGCGGCGGTGACGGTGCTGGAGGCTGCGGGCTACGACGTGATGCTGGCCACGGGGCGGAAATGTTGCGGGCGACCTGCGTTCAGTCAGGGCAACATCGGCGAGGCGCGAAAACTCGGCGCGCACAATCTGGCGCTGTTGAGCGAGACAGGCGACGACATCCCGATCATCTTTCTTGAGCCCTCGTGTTACTCGATGTTCATGGAAGATTATCGCGAGATGAATCTGCCGGACGCGTCACGCATTGCCGAGCGTTGTTTTCTTCTGGAACAATTTCTCGATGAGATGTTGCGCAAAGAACCCGCTGCGCTGGTGTTCAATCCGCGCCCGACGACCGTGGCGATCCATGTGCATTGCCACGCCAAGGCGTTGACGAATCCGGCTTACATGCACCGACTCGCGGCGCGATTGCCGAGGCGCAAGGTGCAATACCTCGATAGCGGTTGCTGCGGCATGGCGGGCGGCTTCGGCATGTTGGAATCCAAATACGAACTCTCGCTGGAAATCGCGAAACCGTTGATCGAAAAGATACGCGAACTTCCTTACGGCAGCATGGTGGTGGCGAGCGGTGCAAGTTGTCGCCATCAGATAGATCATCTCGCGCCCGTGCGCTCGCGTCACATGGCGGAAGTGCTGGCGGATGCGCTGGAGTGATGGCGGATGCAACTAGTATCCAGTTTCACAGTCCTTTATTCGCGCGCCATAACAAGACTGCGCCTACGCCCTGAAATATCAGGTTGGGCAGCCACAGCAACAAGTGCGGCGACCATTGCGGTTGTTTAGCCAGCGAGAGACCGAGCAGGATGAAGCTGTAATAGACCAGCACCAGCACGATGGCGATGGCAAAGCCGATGTTCGTCTCGCGGCGTTGCACGCGGATGCCGAGTGGAATGCCGATGAGTGTGAATCCAAAACACGCGAACGAAAACGCCACTTGCCGGTGCATCTGCACTTTAATCTGCGATGACATTTGCCGCACTTGTTCCAGAGAGAGCGAACCTTGAGAACTGGCAGCATTGTTCGTTGAAGGTGCATCCAGTGCCGCCAACGCTTCCAGTTTCCACATCTCGCGGCGCAGTTGGGTGAAGGTCATGTCACTCATGGAAGTGCGTTCGATGGCATCGTCCAACCCCGGCAACTCGTACGTCCTGATTGAGTCATCACTCTGGGTAGTCGCCGCTTGATCGCCATCAAAAGTGATCGTGTGAACATTGAGCAGGTTCAACTGGATCAACTTGTTGGTCGTGTTGATTTCGAGTCTTCCGCGAGTCGCAGAAATAGTCGTTGGGAAATTTGTCCCCGATCCGAGTTTATAGACGATCAAGTCTTCCAGATCGGCGTTCCGTTTTTTTCCGACGAAAAAAATGTAGCCGGGCAACTTTGGATGCGAGAAGTGCCGGCCCTCTGGAATGAGCGACGTGGAAAACTGCGAGGTGACCAGCTTGGCGAAAAGTTTCTTGTGCGCCGTCCGCGATTTCGGTCCCAAGTCCATATTGACCCACGCGCAGAATCCGCATAGCACGAGACTCAACATCAGGATCGGTGCGCTCAAAGTGAGCAAACTTACGCCACCAGCGCGTGCCGCTGTTAATTCCTGGTCTGCACTGAACCTGCCGAACACAAGCAGCGTGGCGGTCAACATCCCTAGCGGTAACGCGAACACCCACACGAACGGAATGAGAAGCCCCATCGCCTGCGCCATCATTCCAATTGTGGCTTGACCGCTCACGACTAATCCCAGCACGTCCTTGAGAATGTTGCCGAGCAATAATACAAACGTGAACACTAGCACGGTCATCGCCAGAGTGGCGAGGACTTGCCGGGTTAGATAGAGGTGCAGTGTCTTCAAGCGTTGCGGGCGACAATCTGCCAGTTCATGTCTGTGAAACAATGAAAAGAAAATCCGAAACACACCTTGACCGTATCGGTGGGGGGCGTTATACCCGTCACTGAACAGAAAACTCAACTCAATCCAAAAACCTATGACATTAACCAAACGCGATCTTGTCATTCGCATAGGCGAGGAGACCGGGCTAACTCAAGTACAAGTACTCGAAGTCGTTCAGAAGACGCTTGATCATATTGCTGAGTCATTGTCCAAAGGCGACAAAGTCGAACTCCGCAACTTTGGCGTGTTCGAAGTCAAGACACGCAAGGCGCGCGTAGGACGCAACCCGAATGCTCCTGAAACTGACGTGCCCATCCCAGCCCGCTCGGTGGTGAAATTCAAACCCGGCAAAGAGATGGCGGCATACGTCATCAAGCTCCCGCCGAAGTCAGCCAAGAAATAATTTAACGACGCATCCACCGGTGGTAGCCGTGTGGTTTGAGAGCTTCGCGCCGATTGCGCCACCGAACATTTTGGGTGGCGCAGAGCCGCGCTGGTTAATTCATTTCCTCGCCAATAGTTCGGCGATGTCCTCAATCTCAAGGAATCCGTGCAATTGCCGCATACGCGTCGGGTGGCGCATTTTTCGCAGGGCTTTGGCTTCGATCTGGCGGATGCGTTCGCGGGTGACGCGGAATGTTTTCCCGACTTCTTCAAGTGTGCGGGCGAAGCCGTCGCCAATGCCGAAGCGGAGTTCGAGGACTTTGCGTTCGCGTTCGTTCAGGCTGGAGAGTACATCGGTGAGTTTGTCCTTGAGCAGGGCAAAGCTCGTGATGTCTATCGGGTTCTCGGAATTTTTATCTTCGATGAAGTCGGCGAGGCTGGTGTCGTCACCGTCGCCGACGGGCGATTGGAGCGAGATGGGTTGCTGCGCCATTTTCATGATGGCGCGAATCCGCTCGACCGGCTGCTGCATGTCTTCCGCAATCTCTTCGGCTGTGGGTTCGCGTCCAAAATCCTGGAGCAACCGTTTCTGTGAACGCATCAGTTTGTTGATGGTGTCAATCATGTGAACGGGGATGCGAATGGTGCGCGCCTGATCCGCGATGGCGCGGGAGGCAGCCTGACGAATCCACCATGTCGCATAGGTTGAAAACTTGTAGCCACGTTTGTATTCAAATTTCTCGACGGCTTTCATCAATCCCATGTTGCCTTCCTGGATAAGGTCGAGGAAGGACATGCCACGGTTGGTGTATTTCTTGGCGATGGAGATGACGAGGCGAAGGTTGGCTTCCACCATTTCGGTTTTGGCCTGATTCGCCAGCGCGGTGAAGTGATTGATGGCGCGATGTGCTTCGGTGAAATCCTTGGCGGACATGCGGACAAATTCCTCCAGCACTTGAATCTTTCCCTCCTCGATCTCAATTTCGGAACGATGGCTTGCTGCGCGGGAATGGCGTTTGTGTTCCTCGATGATGTGACGGCTGCTCTGGATTTTATCGTGGATGTTCTCGGCAACGAGAACCATTTCTTCGACGACCTTGTGTTTGAAAAAGAATTTCCCAAAGGTCACCTGAAGCCGGGAGTCAAGCATCTTGAAAGCGTTCAATGCACGTGTGTGACCTGATTTGTTTTTAGCGACGCGCATGGCGTTGAACTGATCGGTCACCTGCTGATCCAGTTGACGGACGGATTTCATCAACTTGTGGAGCGACTTGAGATAGCTCACGCGACAATCCGCTTTTTGATCCATCACGACGCGGTCGAAGCGTTCGCGAGGTGGCTCGGATGTGAGTTTCTCGGCGAGCGCGATGTGTTCCTTGGCGGTGAAGCCGAGACTGTAGATGACTCGTTGGACTTCCTGTTCGGCGTCCTCGATGCGTTTTGAGATTTCAACTTCCTGTTGGCGATTGAGCAGCGGCACTTGCCCCATTTGCTTGAGATACATCCGCACGGGATCGTCCAACACATCAAGGCGGTCTTTCTCATCATCCTCGGTTTCGGCTTGTCGGGATTGATCCACTTCCGCTTGGTCAACGATATCAATCTCCAGCCCGCGCAACTTGGTGAACACTTCGTCTAGGTCATCCGGCGTGACAACGCTGTCGGGCAGGGCGTCGTTGATGTCCGAGTAAGTGAGATGGCCCTGTTCACGAGCGAGTCGGATGAGTTCCTTGACCTTCTCGGCAATGTCTGCGGGTGTGGATTGGGTCAGTGGCTGGATGCGATGGGAGTCCTGCTCGGCGTGAGTGTGGCTGTTGACTCCTGTTTGAGGAGGAGAACTCGCGATGACTCGCGAAGTTCTGTTGAGCTTTTGCATCTTGGCCTTCGGCATGGATGCACACAAATTGCTCTTACGCATAACGAATAAAAACTACGGCCTTGGTCTGTTATAGGTGGAACGGCTGAGGAATATGTGGTGACTGCCTAGATGCGTCAAGCGGCGTGAAGGAAAAATTTTCAAACCGTTTCGGAAGCCGAAACCCTCCAGTAATCGAGAGCTAGAAAGCAGAAGGCACGGCAAGAATTCTTGCCGTGCCTTCCTTTGCGATGATTGAAATCCGGCTTATCGGTTGCCGACTGGCACGGAGACGCCCACTCTCGTGCCGCCGAACGCATTCACGCCTTCGTTAGCCGCGACTGTGTTCACAAACGTGGATAGGATGCTGTCCATGTAGCGGTTGATCGCTCGGTAAGGCGAGAACGGCACAAACACAATATCGTGTGGTTCGAGCATGATGTCGCCCGCTTTGCCGTTGATGATTTCGTCGTAATCCACGATGGCCATCTGTGGCGACGTCAACGAACCGCGAACGATGGCGACTTGTGAGACGTAGGCGTTTGGTAACGGCCCGCCGCCAGCCGCGATTGCCGAGATCAGTGTCGGATGTTCAGACAAGGTCATGGTGCGTGGCGTTCTCACCGCGCCGAACAGATAGATTTCCCGTTGCGCGCCGGACGGCACATAGACGAAGTCGTCTGCTTTGAGATAAATATTTTGCGACATGTCGCCTTGTTCGAGCAGGCGGTGAAAATCCACCGGGATCGTCTGTCCACTGCGGATGACAAACGCGTGACGGAGATCGGCAAGCTCTAAGGTGGCAGTGGCACTCGCGGCCCGACGCGTGCCGCCTGCAAGTGACATCGCTTCGAGTAGCGTGATCGGCGAAGTGGTCGGAAACGTGCCGGGTTGCTGGATTGAACCCAACATCCAGATGTGTTTGCTGCCGACAGATCGGAGCGTGACGGAGACTTGCGAGCCAGTCACGTAAGTGTCGAGTTCCTTTTCTAGCAACCGTTTTGTCTGGGCAACGGTCAATCCCCACACGTCGAGTCCAGGCAACAGGTCGAAATAGATTTTTCCATCCGGGCCAACGGTCATGTCCACGCGAGAGGTTGCGCGCCCCAAAATCTCAGCTTGAACCTGATCGCCAGGTCCGAGCGTGAAGAGGTCGCTGGCGGGTTGCAACAACGCGGGATCGAGTTGCTGGCCGATATGCAGACCAGCCGCTGAGTTGGAAAAGACGCCCATGCCGCGTGGATTGAATCGCGGTGCATTGCTGTGGCTCGGCACCTGACAGCCCGTGAGTAATGCCAGCGAGAGGCTGATTCCGCAGAGTGAAAAAATATTCTTCATGGTTTGATGATGGGTGAGGTGATGAACGGGCCGACGTGTTGTCCCGTCCACGTCACGAGAGCGGCTTGAATGAATGATAGCGTGGCGTTATCCAGAATCTCCTCGGCGCGCGCCCACGGACGGCGCGAAACATAAACAATGTCCTTCGGCTCAAGTCTGAAATCAGGTTTCTCGCCAGCAAGGATCGCTTTGGCGTCCACGATATAAGTTTCAGGAGAATTCAGCGAACCACGCACCACGAGTACGCGAGATTGATACGCCTTGTCCACGAATCCACCGCGCGAAGTGATCGCGCTGATGAGCGTGGCGTTCTGCGAGTAAGGAACAACGCCCTGACCGGCGACCGCGCCCACGACAAATATCTGGTTAGCCGAAGATGACGGGAAGTAAATGTAATCGTCCGGCTCAATGGCGACGTTCTGGGTGAGATCGCCTTGTTGAAACAGCTTTATGAAATCTACCTTCAATCGTTTGCCGCCGCGCATGACGAAGCTGTGAGAAAGGTCGGCAAGTTCCACGGTGTTCTGCTCGAACATTCCAGTTTCAAGTCCGCCTGCCTGCGCGATGGCCTCAATCATCGTCGTGGGGCGTTCCAGTTGGAACACGCCTTTGCGCGCGACGGCACCGAGGAGATAAAACTTTTTGCTGCGGTAGTTTCCAGGCGTGATGATCGTGCGCGGGTTGTTGTAAAACTTTCCAAGTTCGGTATCAAACTTCGCGCGCAACTCATCAATCGTCATCCCGGTCGCAGCCACGTCTTCCGCTTGCAAGAAAGTTACGCGTCCGTCCGGGCCGATCACCACATCGCGCTTCACGGAGTCCGGTTGGTTGTAGAGGGAGAAGTTCAGAGTGTCACCGGGGCCGAGCGTCAGGCGACGTTGCCAGTTCGCGCGAGATTCGGGCGATGACGTTGAGAAG
>JAYUAV010000391.1:0-11378 GCA_043741175.1 Verrucomicrobiota bacterium | reverse complement strand
TCACGTTGCCCTGCTTTTTCTGATCCGGCTCGTTGTAGCCGAGCAATATTCTAAATTTGTTCCGCCGCAGTTCTTCGCGAAGTTTCGGGAAAGAATTCTCGCGCCGCTTGCTCCAGACCATGGGAAAAAATTCCACGCCCGCAGGGAGGTTTTCCGGCGGCGTGGTTGTCCAGTTGTAGAGCCAGTGCGCGCCGCAAAGCTCGATTTTTTCCCGCCACGGCGTGCCCGGCTTCGTGCCGATGCCGAGACCGCGTTTGGCGTGAGAATGGGCACTGATTGACGACGAAGTTATGGCACAACCCGGCAACAGCGTTCCCGCCGTCGCCGCTGCGGCGAGTTGAAGAAAGTTTCTGCGGTTCATGTTTATGATTTGGTTGGTGTTTAATCTGCGTGATTTTGTGTGAATTAACATTTCTCCGCCTTCACGCGCTGGCCGGTTTCCCCAGCCGTTGCACGCCGCCGAGTTTCAGCAGCAGCCACGCGAGCGGATGCAGGAACGCCATGATCAAAAACCATTGCGCGTAGCCGTGGCCTTGCACCATTTCCAGCAGCGGGCCGAACACGGTCTTGATGCCTTGATCCAGAAAACCAGCGGGCTTGGTGGATGGGCCTGAAACCATCGTGGCCACGATCATGTTCATGATGATCCCGCCGATGGTGCTGCCCGTGGCGACGACGCTGAAGACCGTGCCAAGCGAGTGTTTCGGCACGACATCCACGACGAGCGAGCTGATGTTGATGAGCCATGCGAGCGACGCGAGCACGGTGCAAACGGTGAGCGTCATGGCGAGGTTCAGTCCCGCTGCGTGCGCGATGAACGGTGACAGCGGCATCAGGCAGGCGCAGCCGAGCATCACCCACAAACGGCTCGCGGCGGGTGCAGTGCCGCGCTTCACGAACTGACCGGACAACCAGCCGCCGAGCAGACTACCCACGCCTGCTGCGGCGTAAATAATCCAAGTGATTTTCAATTGCTCCTGCGAGAGATGACGGTCCGCGCTCAAGTATTTCGGAAACCAGAACTGGTAAAAATACCAGACGGGATCGGTGATGAGTCGGCCCAGCAGCAGCAGCCACGTTCCGCGAAACAGAAAAACCTGTTTCCACGTCCACGCGTTGGCGGCGAGCGAGTCAGCGGGATTTTCGGCAGCGGCGGATTCTTCGATGAGTTTGAGTTCACTGGTAGAGATCAATTTGCTCTCGCGCGGCTGACGATAGAACCACAGCCACGGGATGAGCCACACCAGGCCCGCGAGCCCGGTCACGATGAACGCCACGCGCCAGCCCGTGCCGTGGCCGAGGAAGTTGGCAATCGCGGGCACGGTCTCGTGATAAGCGTGCGTCGCCAGCGGGATGACGAAATACGGCGCGACGGTCGCGCCGATGGTTGCGCCCATGGTATAAACGCCGATGGCCAACGCGCGTTCCTTGGCGGGAAACCATTCGGAAACCACTTTTGACGCCGCCGGCCAGACGCCCGCTTCGCCGAGGCCGAGCAGGAAACGGAATCCGCTCATCGAACGCACGCCTTGCGCGGCGGCGGTGATCATATTTGCCACTGACCACCACACGACGAACAACGCCATGCTCGCGCGCGTGCCCATCTTGTCCACGATGCGACCAGAAATGAGATAAGCGATGGTATAAGCGACGAGGAAGAGGTTGACGACGTTGGCGTAGTCGCGGTCGTCCATTTGCAGGTCGCCCTGGATGGTTTTGGCGAGGACGGAGAGCGTCTGGCGATCCACATAGTTCAACACCGCCGCGCCGAAGAGCAGCGCAACGATCCACCAGCGAAAACCTTTGATCTTCATCTAGGCAATTTACTGCGACGGCTGTTTATCTGATCTGGTCTTTCCGAATCGGCTACACAGAATCATCCCGGACTTTTTGCAAAAAAGAAGCCAGGCTAAAAGTCTGGCCTCGTGAGAGTTTGAATTTATCCGGTCCGTCTGTCACTTCCTGCGACGGAAAATGACAAGGCTTGCCGCACCTAGTCCAGCCAAAGCAATACTGCTCGGTTCGGGGACTGGGCTGATGTCTCCATACAACTTGATGTCATCAATGAACACTGCCTTCGTGGCTGCGCCTGAGTTGTTGTCAGCGAATGCGAGACGGAAATAAATGATGTCGGAACTGCCGAAGATTTGCGGAACATTCGGGACTCCGGTGGAAAGCGGGCTGGGGGGAACACCCGCACCGGCAAGCAGGTTCTTCGAGACGTCATTACGCACAAAGTATCCTGGATAAGTTCCCGTTGGTGGGACTGCTCCGTTGATAACATCGAGCCTCACATAACTGCCCGCGTTCACAGCCGCCCAAAGGTCGAAATTGGCAGCCGTACCACCCGAGGTGGTATTGTTGATGTCTATGCCGAAGTCAGCGGTCAAATTGGTGAATGTGAGTTGGTATCCGGGGCTGACCTGAACCGAGAAATCAAAATAATGCGTTGGTATCCCTGTTGAGCTATTGACCGCAAAGCTCGCCAGCATCCTGTATCCCTTGCCATCAAACGCGTAGCCACCGACGGAATTGTCAAACGCGCCCATGAAACCGCTGACGACGCCCACAGCACCCATCGTCGAAGTCGTGAGCGAACTGGCGGTGATGTTCGCTGCACCGGTCTCATCTGCAAATCCGGTAAGAGTGCCGTTGGCTGCTCCTGTGAAGGAATAACCAGCAAGCTGTGCTGCGTGAGTGGTGATCGCGGTCGCGCTGGCGGCCAAGGTTGAAAGGATAAACTTCTTCATACGTGTTCTGTTTGTTGTTTAGGTTGGTATCTGATTGGGTTGAATCGGTTCAAAGATGCCAGTAGCCGCTGATGAAAACTAGAGTCTGCTGCGCAACTTATCTGAGAATTTGCGTCGCTCGCAAAGTCGCCACAGATTTCACCAATCATCCGTGCGGAACGGCGAGGCGGGCAGACCCGCGCCGTTGACTAGATTGCACTTGGGATTATCCGCCCAGCCATAGCGCACGGCCACTGGCGATTTCACTTCAGGACTTGAAACAATCACCTGCTCACCTTCGATGCGCGCTTTGGCCCAGTGCCATTTCTTGTCTGCATCGGCGATGACGAATCCGCGCAGTTCGCCGTCCTTCGCCGCGAGTCCGCCGTCGGTGTGCTTGAACGAGAGGGTGATTTCGTCGCCGTTAATTTTGTGTCCGGCGGGCAGCGGGCCGGAGTATGGAATCTTCTCGCCATAGATCTGCGCCCGCGCCCAAAGCCCGAGCCGGCGACCGACCTCCTGTTTGTTCTTCGGATGAATGTTGTCCGTCATGCCGATGTCAATCGCCACCGCCATGCCCGTGTTCGGCACGGCGAGCGACTTCAACATCCCGTCGCGCACGCGCGCCCAATGACTGACCGGGCTGGGGCTATTCGTGTATTCTCGGTAATTCGCCAACTGCACCCACGCAAACGGGAACGCGCCTTGCCCCCAGCGCTCGCGCCAGTCCGCGATGAGCAACGGCAACTGCTGCTCGTAAAGTTTGGCGAAGCCTTCGCGGCCGCTGTTCTCGCCCTGATACCAGATGCCGCCGCGGATGGCGTAGGGAATGATCGGCGCGATCATGCCGTTGAACAAATTGCCGGGATAATTTTTGTGCTCGCGCGGAGGCACGGGTTTCTCCGGTGCATAACCTGCCGGTTTGCCCTCGGCCACACGCTTGGCGGAATTGGTTTTCCAAGCAACGATTTGCTTCTCGTATTTCGCCTGCTCCTTCGCCGGATCGAAAGGCACGCGCATTTTTTCCGCCCACTCATTGAACACGGGCGCGAGCTCCTTCTTACCTTTCATCTTCTCCATGCTCGTCCACGTTTCAATCGGCGTTGCGCCCACCGATGCAGCAATCAGACCGACCGGCACACCGAGCTTTTGATGCAACTCACGACCGAAGAAGTAAGCCGTCGCCGAAAACGTCTCCACGGTTTCCGGGCTGCAAATCACCCATGCTCCCTTGCAATCCGTCTGCGGCGTGACCGTTTCATGACGCGCCACGGTGAACATCCGAATCCTTGGAAACTTCGCCGCCGCCTTTTCCTGCTCAATATCTTGAACGCTCTTCATCCACATCTGCATGTTGGACTGCCCCGACCCCAGCCAGACTTCGCCGACCAAAACATCGCTCACGGTGATTCTATTCTTACCGCTGACCACCAGCGTCAACGACTCGTGGGCCGAAAGTTTGTCCAGCTTCACGCTCCACTTGCCCGCTGCGTCCGCGATGGTTTTCTTGGTTTGCCCGGCGATGCTGACCGCGACCGCTTCACCCGGCTCGGCCCAACCCCAGACGGGCACGACAGTGTCGCGCTGCAACACCATGTGATCGGAGAAAATCGCTGGCAGCCGCACATCTGCTCGGACGATAGTGGCGGTCACAAATGAGAACAAAATTCCCAGCCAGCAGATCAGCGAGCCGCCAAAATGAAATCGCAATTTAAGCATAATTGTTTTGGTCGGCTTCATCATTACTCACGGAGCGACCAGTCGGAATAGAACACTCGGGTTCTCCCGGATGATCGGCAGCGTCATCGTGTTGGTGATCGCCGAGCCGGGCACGGTCAACCAGTTTGTGCCAAGGCCGGTGTTCAATTGATTCGTCTGCGTTTGAAGCAGCCAACCTGTGTAGTTCAGCGGCCAGGACAATGTGAGAATCGACGAGGTAACGGCGAAGACTAGATTCGTCGGCGTCGTCGGCAGCGGATTCGCAGGTGTGGCGACGGCTTGATTCGAATTCGTGGATTCGTAGCCAATGAGGTCCGTGGCGGTGACGACGTAATAGTAAGTCGTGCCATTCGTGACCGTATTGTCGGTGAGATTGGTCGCCGTAAGGTTGGTCGCGAGCAGCGAGTATGGCCCACCGTTCGTGGTGCTGCGATAAACGGAGTATCGCCAGAAATCCGTTGCGGCGCTCGTGTTCCAAGTGATCGCTACGTTTTGATTTCCTCCGACGGCTTGCAGATTTGCCACGGCGGCGGGCGCGGTCACTTCGCCGGGGCTGATGAGGCGGATGAAGCGCCAGTTCGCCGCGTTGGTGGTGCTGGTGTTGGCCACCATCGAGAACACCATATTAGTCGGCGCGTTGTTAGCGTTATTTGAACGAAGCAATTGCAAGCGCTTCGAGCTGGCCGGATGATCCAGATAGAACCAGCCGTAATCCGTGCCCGGAGAAACGAGGGTGGCTGTCCACTCAACATTCGTCCCGGTTGTGCCCACCGCCGCGTAGTCGAGCGTCGTGCCGTTGAAGCGGAGACGCCGACCGTCTTGCACGCTCACGATATATTTGCGTCCGCCGGGCGCAGGCCGGAGAACCCATTGCACGGAGACATCGCTGCTGCGAATCCAGGCGTTCGTCAGCGCGGAATTGCCGGTGGCGCAGCGCAGCCGATGTCGCGCAGCTTGATTGTGGAGCAGATACACTTTGTCGTTGCGCAGGGTCGTATCTTCGTCCCAAGCCGCATAGGCTTCGCCGAACGCGGTGAGCGTGCCGTTGGTTTCATAAAAATTGGAACGCGGCGCGGTCGCGGGTTTGTCCCAAGGATTCTGCGCGGTTGGCGAGCTGGTGTTGGCGGTGAAGATGAACAATGCGTATTTCTTGAGTGCGCCTAGGGATTCCGCGCGCCAGATGAATTCGGTGATCCAATTGTAATTGTCTTCTTCGCTCCAGTTGCCACCGCCGTCCCAGTCCACGACAGAAAATTCCGTTAGCCAGACTTTGCGTCCCCAGTTGTTGTAGGCGGTCTGGATGCTGTTGACCAGATTTGCCGCCGAGCCGACACTTGGGCCGGGATAACTGTGGATGGCAGTGTATTCCGACCTCATCCCGCGCGCGGCCACGCCGTCGTAAAATCCGTCCAGCCAGCCGCTGGTGGAACTGCCCGGACACGCGCTGACGAGCGGCAGGTTCAACGATTCCAATTTTGGCCAGAGCAGAAGCGCGTTGGTCAACGCGACGAGTTCGTTGAAATTCGTCGAGCTGGTGTTGAGATCGTCGAGTGAATTTCCCGATTGGTCGTAGCGATCCGGCTCGTTGAAGCCCATCAGGTGCGTGGCGTCTGGCTTTGAAATATAAATCCCCGCCTGATTCCCCAAATTTTCCGGGCTGAAATTTCCCCACATCATCGGATTGAAAAGAAACTCCGGCGTGGGATCAGATGAGTTGAGTCCCCAGTTGTAACTCCACTTGGCCGCCGAGATGATCTGACTGGCATTGCCGCCCACGCCTTTCTTTGGAAATTGATCCGCGAAAATGACGCTCCACTGTTGGTTGCTCGATGCGGTCAACGGCTGCTGCGTCACCACACCCGCCGTGGATTGAATGGCTTTGCCGCTCCACTCGTTGATGAAAACCAAGTTTGTGCCGCTGACAAACTGATACCGCCAGAGTTGATGCGGAGCGGCGGAGTAATTGCCTTCGACGATGGCTGCGCCGTCATTGGTCGAAGCGCCCGCGACTTCGAGGCAAAGCCAGGCATCGCGATTACGGATGCGATAGGTGTCGCTGTCGTAGTTGTAAAGCAGTTGATAACTTTTCTCTTCCGTGGTCGTGGCGGCGGTCGCCTCGCCCGCGCCGTTCGTGCTGCTGACGAGCGAATGGCCAGAAGCGCGGTTGGCGATGGCGTAGAAGTCGTCGTGGTAATTCGTGAAGTTCTGCGTGGGCCGTGGCGCGATCTTCACGCCCGTGCCGAGCGGATAATTCACGCCGCCGTTCGCCGGAAAAATCAGCAGCTCGCGGATGCGATGAAAACCCGCGTTGGTCGAGCAGTAACGAACCGAGGCAGTGGTGACGGGCGTGGTGAAGTTGATGGCGAGTGCGTTGGTAGCGTTGTTCGTGAAGACCGTGCCGGGAATCGTCAGCCAGTTTCCGCCGGACAGATACTGCAATTGGAAATTGGTGACGGCGTTCTGGTTCACGCCCGAGCCGCTGTAAAGATGCGCGCTGCCGATCTTGTGATTGGTGTCGAAATCAATCTCCAGCCAATGCTCATTGGTGGTGGACAAGCACAGCCAGCGCGAGTTGTCGTTCACATAACCATCCACCGCCTGCCTAGGATAGCTGGTCTGGTAAATGGAATCCGCAAGCGCGCCGCGAAAGCCCGCCAGATTGATCTGCACATCCGTCCCCAATGGCCAGCCCGCCGGGCCGTTCGGCGGATACAGCGCGAACTCTTTGATGCGAACCTCGGTGTCGGTGGAATAAAAACGGAAGAACTGTGCGGTGACATTCGTGGTGAAGACGATGTTGCGCTCCTCAAGCGTGTTGCCGGTGAAGCTTGCGCCCGGACAATTCACCCAGTTGGATGAGCCGTTGAGGTATTGGATGGAAAAATTGGCGACCGTGTTGGCATCGTCTTTGCCGAGGAACACGTGCGCGCTGCCCACCATCTTCGCCAGCGGCAATTCCACCTGCAACCAGTGCGGGCTGCCACTTAGGACATACCAGCGCGAATCATTGTTTGCCACGCCGTCCGTGGCGTTTTGGACCGGTGCCTCGCTGGAGGAATAGACGGAGTCGGCGGTGGTCTTCTGAAATTTCGCCAGATTCACGCGCTGGGCGAAGGCCATGCCCGGCAGCAACAGAACGCAGATGAACAGTCCCACCCAGCCGTGGGCTGAGGCTCTGTTTTGGAATGATTGGTTCAACATACTCATTTGGTGTCCGCTGTGTCGTAGCCTGTAGGTGAAAATAATTTCACGACCGTGCCGGGTTTGATTTTCAAATCGGACGTCCACATCGGATCGCCCGGCTTCAAATCGGGCAGCGCAATTTCGCCGCCGTCCCATTTCAATTTGTAACCGCGCAAGGTGTAGCTCGGAATCTCATCCGCGCGTCGTGGTGTAACGCGAATGACGCCATCGCTGACGGTCAGCGAATGCACCGGGCTGAACACTTCCCGCATCTGCCAGTAAGCCGCTTTGGGCTGACGATCCACCGTCACCACGCCCCACTCGCGGTTGCCCGACGCGGGTGTGTTTCTGTAGTTGCTGCGATAGTCGTTGAAGGTCCAAACAGAAATGCCGATGACGTAAGGCAGTTTTTCCAGCGGGCGAAATCGTTTATCCATTCCTGGAATGATTGCATTGGAAGACGTCCCAATCTGGTCCGCGCCGAACTCGGAAAAGAAAATCGGCAAGTTGGGCCACTTGCCGTGCAAGTTTTCCGCCAGCACGCCGTTGTTCCCGCCGTAGGTGTTATACATCAGCAGATCGCAAACGGAGATCGGATCGTTCGTGGGGAAGGATTTTGAACCCGTGAAGCTGGCGTAGTTCAACAGACGATGCGGATCAAGCGTGCGCGTGAATTGGATCATCGAGTCAACGTAGTCGTAGTGTTGTTTAAGCTCATTGCCCACGCTCCAGCCGATGATGCACGGATGGTTGTAATCTCGCTCGATCATCTCCCGCAGCCATTGTTCGGTGAGCGGATTGCCGGGCTTCATGTTGGGATCAGCTTCCCCCCAGACCGGAATCTCTGCAAAAATCATGAAGCCTTTTTCGTCGAGGTAGTCGAGCAGGTTGGGCGCTTGGGGCGAGTGCATGAGGCGCGCGAAGTTTGCGCCCGCCCGCTTCATCAAGTCCACATCCTGACGCACCAGCGCATCCGGCTCGGTGTTGCCGGTGGTGTTGCTGTCGCTCACGCGGTTGAAGCCGCAGACGCGAATCCGCTCGCCGTTGAGCAAGAGTGAATCCTTCGTGACCTCCACTTTGCGGATGCCGAAGCGGTCGGACTGCTCGTCCTGCAACTTGCCGCCCGCCGTCAGGCGCGTCGTCAATGTGTAGAGGTTGGGATGGTCAAAGTGCCACAAGCGCACGCGCTCGCGGGGCAAGGCGACGCTGGCGGTCACATTCGTCACGGAATTTGCCGCCACCATCACCGTTCGCGACAGCGCGGTTTCCGCCGTTCCATCAATGCTGAAAGCCAGCGAAATTTCCTGCGCTGAGTCGCCGTCGTTGGCGATTTTGTATTCGACGAAAACTTTGGCCGTGCCCGCCGACAAATCCGGCTCGCTACGGATGTGCTGCCAGACGATGCGCGTGTCATTGTTGGCAATGAGCGTTACGTCCCGGCTGATACCGCCCCACGCCCACCAAGCACCGCGACGAAACGTGTTGTCGGCGCAGACCGTCACGGTGTTTTCACCCGCCCGCAACTGCGCTGTCGCGTCGAACTCGAACGGCGTGTAGCCGCCGCGATGCGTGCCGAGTGATTTTCCATTCAACCAAACCTCTGCCACTTCATAAACCGCCGCGAAGTGAAGACGGATGTGTTTGCTCTTCCAATCCGACGGCACGGTGAACGTGCGCTGATACCAGCCTTTGCCGATGTGCGTCGCGTAGGCGGGGAGCACGTCCCAGTTGCCGGGAACGGTGATGGCGTCCCACTTCGCATCGGCCTCCGAAACCGTCACCGCATTCGTGGTGAACTGCCATTGGCCGTTCAGCGAATGGCGCAATTCGCCCGTCGCCGCCTGCAGAGTTGACCTCCCAAATCCAGCACAGACCAGCAGCACCGCCGCCGCGCGAAACATTTGCAATAGCTTCGTCGGGTTACTTGGTTTTTTCATAAATGTCTTCGGTGAGGGTGACTTCGAGGATAGTCACAAAGGGCGTTTGATTGTAGTCCAACTGCTCGATGGTGATGGTCTTGTCATCGTTCTTTTTCCACGGAAGTTCCTTCCCGGAGTAAAGGTCGGTGACTTTGCTGACCTTTTTCTTCCCGGTGGATTGGGTGGTGAATGTCCCTTTGGCTTTGTCGCGGTAGTCGGCGTAGATGTGGCAGTAGATTTTATTTCCCGCGTGGGTAAATCCATACTCACCGTAGAGCGGTTGCCACGGGCCGCCGCGCGTGTTGTAAATTGCCGGGCCGATTTTCTTTAGCCAGCGGCCGGTTTGCAGAAGAACGTCCTGCTGGTTTTGGGGAATGACGCCGTGGCGGTCGGGCGCGACGTTGAGGAGGAAGTTCATATTTCGCACGGCGCAATTGGAGAGATAAACGGCGATTTGTTCAAAGGTCAGGACGGAGGCGTTGGGCACATAGCCCCAGCCGCCTTTTTGAACCGAGGCGCATTTCTCCATGTAGTATTCATCGCGGATGTCGCCGGGGGTGGCGGCAGAGCCTTCCTCGCCATGCACATCGCCGATCCAACCGAAGCGCTCGTTGACGATCATCTGGGGCTGATGCTTGCGGACCATGCCCATCACGCCAAGCGGCTTGCCGGTGGATTCCTCTCGGTCAATGTAGGCTTTCCCCACTTGCCAGTCGCCGTTCGGGTCTTGGTATTGTCCGCTGTCCCAGAAACGGTCTTCGAGCGGGCGGTCCACGCTCTGTCCGAGGTAGCCGCCGTCCCAGAACATATATTCGATCGGGCCGTAGTTCTTGAGGAGCACGCCGAGTTGCTCATAGACCTCCTCCTTCATGAGCCGGGCGTTTTCCTTATGCCAAGGCTCGGCGGTGTATCCAAAGACGTTGGGCTTAAGATTTGTTCCCGTCACGTTGTAGTAACCGGGGTAGCGCCAGCTCATCGGCGAATAGTAGAGGCCGACATGTAACCCCGACTTCCGCACGGCGTCGGTGTATTCTTTGATCAAATCCCGGCCGAGTTGTTTCACGCTGTTCCAACTGTTGGAATGTTTGCTGTCAAACAAGGCATAGCCGTCGTGATGCCGGGTAGTGAGGACGGTGTATTTCATGCCCGCATTTTTGGCCAACTCCGCCCAGTCAGCGGGATTGAACTTGGACGCGGTGAATCCGGTTTCCGGGTCTTCCGCCTTGACCCGATACGCCTCCGGCGTGTAGGCCTTGCTGTGCATGACCCACTCGCTGCCCTTGTCCACCGCAGAATAAACTCCCCAATGGATGAACATCCCGAACTTGGCGTCCAAATACCATTCCATGGCACTGGCGGGAAGGTTTGTCACGCTGCCCTCTGATTTGCGCGCCGGCACGACGGGCTTGATGAATTCCTGCATGGCCAGTTCTGGTGCTTCGCCCAGATATTCCAATGCAAAGGAATCAACGTAGCCCTTGCCCGAACCTGACGGATGATTCAGCGCGATCAAGAGGGTGTCGCAGATGCGCGCGGACGTGAATTCCACCGCGACCTGCGTGTATTCCGTAAGGGCGCTTGCGACGGACACCGGCGCGCCGCCGAAATCTCGCGCAGTGAGTTCGACTTGCTCGGAGACTGCTTCTGTCCTGACCCACGAGGACAAGCGATAGCGGCTGTTGGGACGGATTTTGACTTCTTGGGCGCACCTGCCGTTCTCTGGTCCGAGGGCCAGCGCAAATTTTCCTGTATGAGCATTGGTAGAAATCTCGGCCCGCCGGTTGCGCCAGTGTTTCCAGCCGCTCAAAGTCCCGGTTTCAAAATCTGG
>JAYUAV010000390.1:0-1709 GCA_043741175.1 Verrucomicrobiota bacterium | reverse complement strand
CAACCGCCATCGCTTGCGACGGATTTGGCGGATGTGCCGATGGAAATTGCACCGCTGTTTCCCGGTGACGCACCGCAGACGAGTGAGGCTAGTAATGTGCAGGGCGGTCACATCACCGTCGCGCACGAGATGCGGAAGATCGCGCTCGTCTCGGACAATCAGGCGTTCAATCGCCTTTACGATCTGGTCGGGCACGAGCAGTTAAATCGCGCCATGCACGAACTGGGTTTGCGCTCGGTAGTCATCAACCATCGGCTGTCTGAGACACGGACGATTCCTGACATGCGCGCGTCGGCTGCGGTCACGTTGCGTGTGGCGGACGGTCAGCCGATTCATATTCCCGCACGAAACAGCAAGTTGATGTTGACGAACGACGCGAAGAACACGCTCGTGGGCACGGGCTACATGAAGGGGGAACAACTTGTTAAGACGCCGATGGATTTCAGCGCGCGCAACGGCATCTCGCTTGTGGACCTGCAAGACCTGCTCGTGAAAGTGGCGCGACCGGATGTTGAACTCGGCACGCCGGCGTTGCGATTGAGTGAGTCGCATCGCGCGAGATTGTTGCAAGCGATGACTGAGTATCCGCGCGAGTCGGAGAATCCAGTTTATGCGGCAAAAGATTTTCCTGACGAATACTCGAAGTTTCTGCTGCCCGGAATTCGGCGCGTGTTTCCATCCACAAACCCTGGCGAGCGCGTGGAAAGCACGGGCAAGATTGGCCGTGCGTACGGTTTCACCATCGAGAACTCGTTCGTGAGAAACCCGGCGAACGGTCGCGCGGTGTTTGTGACGGCGGTGCTTTACACCAACGCAGACGGTGTGTTGAACGGTGACAAGTATGAGTATGAAACTGTCGCCGATCCGTTCTTCGCGGATTTGGGAGAATTGATCGCGCGCCGCTGGCTCAGGTGAGTTACGAAGTGAGCGGGCGTTCTTTCACTGCTTGTTGCGGAAAAATTCCTGCAACTTCGCCAGTGCCTTCGCACGGTGGCTCAACTTGTTTTTCACATCCTCGCCCAACTCGGCAAAACTTACGTCGAACCCATCGGGAATGAACAGCGGGTCGTAGCCGAATCCTCCTTTGCCGCGCGGTGAGGTGTCAATGTGGCCTTCGCAGGTGCCGGAAAATAGCTGAGGATGGAAGATGGAAGATAGCGGATGGCAACTAACCAGAGCGATGACGCAGCGGAAGCGGGCGGTGCGTTTCTCTGCGGGCACGTCTTTCAACAAACGCATTAACTTTGCGTTGTTGTCTGCGTCGGGTGAGTTGTCCGGTTTGCCGGAATCTTGCGCGGCAAATCGCGCGGAGTGGATGCCGGGTTTGCCGTCGAGCGCGTCCACTTCCAGGCCCGAATCGTCTGCCAACACAAAGCCATTCTGTGTTCCTGGCTCGTCGCTCCTCACTTCAGTCAACCACTGCGCCAACTGGACAGCTTTCTTAATAGCATTGCCATCGAACGTCTCTGCGTCCTCGATCACCGGCGGTGCGCTTGGATAATCTTTCAGCGTCAGGTAACGGAACTGTTCACCCAGGATGGCGCGAATCTCTCCGACCTTGTGATCGTTTCGTGTGGCGATGAGCAATGTGATCTTCGTGTTCACGGGTTCGGAGTGTAGCGGACGGTTTTGTGCTGTCACACAAATGTAACATTCGCGACGTTGTGTCGTAACACGCCTTCGCCAGAATTCGCTCGAACTCGGAACTT
>JAYUAV010000389.1:0-3604 GCA_043741175.1 Verrucomicrobiota bacterium | reverse complement strand
CGGACAAGGCACGATCAACGTGCCTTCGTGGTCGCCGGACAGCAGGCAAATCGCCTTCGTCACCAACACAGCGATGGATTGACCGACTCAGTGCCTGGGATCATTCCAACTTTCCATTCACTAACCTGCGAATGCCGAGCGGATTTCCATCCTTGAGTGCCTCTGGCAACTGGGGCGCGGGAAAATCCTGATAACAGATCGGGCGGACAAATCGTTCCAACGCCGCCGTGCCAACAGAAGTGAAACGCACATCCGTCGTGGCCGGATAAGGCCCGCCGTGATTCATCGAAGGACACACTTCCACGCCGGTCGGAAATCCATTGATGATCAGGCGACCCGCTTTGCGTTCTAGGATTCGCAATAACACCCCAGCCTGTTGAAGATCGTTCGGCGTACCGTGAACCGTCGCGGTCAACTGGCCTTCGAGACCGCGCGCGGCTTCTTCCATTTCTGAAACCGTCGTGGCAGAAATCAAAACGGCGAACGGTCCAAACACTTCCTCCGCTAGTTCGGGATGTTTCTGAAAATTGACGGCATCCGTTCGCGCCAAAACTGCTTCACCCTGCGTCCGCTTCGGATCGGGTGGTGTCATGGAGCGCGCAACCAACGTCAGGCCGCCCACTCCTGAAACATGAGCCAAGCCCTTGTGATACGCTTCGCAGATGCCGCCATGAAGCATCGTGCCCGGTGCGACGGCCATGAACAACTCCACCAATGTTTTCTGGAACAATTCAAACTCGTCGCCGTGGACGCCAAAGACCAGACCAGGCTTGGTGCAAAATTGCCCAACACCCGCCGTCATTGAAGTTCGTAATCCTTCCGCCAGCTTCGTCGTCCGTTCACGCATCGCTTCGGGCAGAATGAACACTGGATTCAGACTCGCCATCTCCGCGAAAACGGGAATCGGGTCAGGCCGCGCGGCGGCGGCGTCAAACAGCACCCGCCCCGCCGCGCGCGATCCGGTGAATCCGACGGCGCGGGAAAACGGATGTTTCACCAGTGCAGTGCCGATGATTTTCCCCGACCCATGCAGCATGGAGAATACTCCGGCAGGAAGATTGCACGCGACGAGTGCGCGGCGAACCGCCGTCGCCACCAACTCGGACGTGCCCGGATGTCCGCTGTGCGCTTTCACGACAACAGGATTGCCTGTCGCCAGCGCGGACGCCGTGTCACCACCCGCCACGGAAAACGCGAGCGGGAAATTGCTTGAACCGAAAACGATCACCGGGCCGATGGGGATGAGCATCCGGCGCAAGTCCGGCTTGGGCACGGGTTGACGATCAGGGATGGCTGTGTCAATGCGCGCGTCCACCCAGGAATTTTCAAGAGCCATCTGCGCGAACATTTTTAGCTGGCCGACAGTGCGACCGCGCTCACCAATCAAGCGTGCTTCCGGCAGGCCGGATTCCAAGTTGGCGCGTTTGAGAAGTTCATCGCCCAGTGCCATGATTTCGTCGGCGATACGTTCGAGAAATGTTGCGCGTTGTGCCCCGGTGGTTTCGCGATACGTTGCGAACGCGGCCTCGGACTGATTCATCGCGGCATCCACTTCTTTTATGCCCGCCGTGTGAAACGCGGGTTCGAGCGACGTGCTGTCAAGCGGGCTGATGGCGCGGAAGGTTTCTCCGCTGCTGGAACTGAGTTCATCGCCGATAAAACTTTGTCCGTGTAGTTTCATAAATTCATTTCAATCGAAACGCGTCTCACCGCCACTTCAAACCACCTCCACCGGATTCTTCAACACACCGATACCGCTGATCCCAATCGTGATCTCGTCCTTTTCCTGAAGCGTGAAAGTCTCCGCTGGCACAATGCCCGTCCCGGTCATCAGCACCGCGCCATGCGGGAAAACCTGACAGCGAAATAGAAAGCCCGCCAATTCCTCAAAGCTGCGTTTGATCTGGCCAACCAACGTTTTGCCCGTAAAAATATTTTGTGTGTTGCGGCGGATTTCAACATTGATGGTCCATTCGCGAGCCATCGCTTCGGGTGTGCCTAAAGTGATCCACGGACCGAGCGCGCACGAGCGGTGGTAAGTTTTCGCCTGCGGGAGATAGAGGAGATTCTCGCCTTCGATGTCACGCGAACTCATGTCGTTGCCAATGGTGTAGCCGACGATCTGGCCGCGCGAGTTCATCACGAGCACCAGCTCCGGCTCGGGCACGTTCCAAGTGGCGTCGCTGCGGATGCCGACCGGTTCACCAGTAGGCACAACTTTTTCCGCAAGCGATTTGAAAAAGATTTCTGGTCGCACCGCATCATACACACGGTCGTACGCGCTCGCGCTGAAATCCGATTCTTCCATGCGCGCCGTTTTGCTGCGCAGATACGTCACGCCTGCGGCCCAAACTTCCTGTTGCTCGACAGGTGCAAGCAATTTGACATCGGCCAGCACCACGCGCGGCAGATTGCGTTGGTTGATTTGTTTCAGCTCCGCAACTGTATCCTCGCTTTCGAACAACGGCTGCAACCGGGTGATCCCTGCCGGACTCAGATCGAGCAACTCAGAATCATCCGTCACCAGTCCGATGCGGATAACATTTTGTTTGTCTTTGAACCGGCAAATTTTCATAGGCACACGCTGCTGAACTCTCGGTCTATAAAATCACTGCGAACCTGTTTCTGAACGCGTCGGCTTGGAGTTTGGATTCGGCATGGCGAAAGCCAACAGCCCCATGCCCAGCAACGCGCCCCCAAGCAGAAGCATTGCGGCGACGTCGCTGCCCGTGCGGTCTTTGATGAGGCCAACGAGAGTCGGTCCAAAGAATCCACCCAGATTGCCTACGGAATTGATGACGGCGATGCCGCCCGCTGCCGCTGTGCCGCTGAGGAATGCCGTGCCGATGGCCCAGAAGGGTCCGATCGTGGATTTGATCCCCGCAAAGGCCAGCGTGAGCGCGGCCATGGCGAGGTAGGGGTTCTTGAAATACGCGGCCAGCGCAAAGCCGATGGCGGCACTGATGGCCGCAACTGCGACACATTTGCGACGTTCTCCGCTACGATCTGCGTATTGCCCGACGAGAATCATCACCACTCCTGCGACGAAGTAAGGGATGATGTTGATCAATCCAACCATGTGATCGCTCTGGCCTGAGAATCCTTTCACGATGGTCGGCAACCACATCTCATAGCCATAACCGCCAACGTTCATCAAAAAATAAAGCAAGCACAGCAGCCAGACATACCGACTCGTGAAGACATCGCGAAGACTGTGGCGTTGAATCGAACCGGTGTTGGCCGCGTCCTCGGCCATGCGGTGTCGCATCCAAGCTTTTTCACGATCGGAAAGCCAACGCGCTTGCTGAGGGTTGTTCGGCAAAATAAAAAAAACGACGACTCCCATCAGCACAGCGGGAATGGCTTCCAGTAAAAAAAGCCATTGCCACGCGGCCAGTCCTGCGACACCGCCCATTCCAAGGATCGCGCCGGAGATAGGCGAACCGATTACACCCGCAGCGACACCGCCCAAGGTGAACATCGCAATGGTACGGGCACGATCCTTGGCGGGATACCAGTAAGTGAGGTAGAGAATTACTCCCGGGAAAAAACCGGCCTCTGCGGCTCCGAGTAGGAAACGCATCACGTAAAACATCGTGACGCC
>JAYUAV010000388.1:0-9685 GCA_043741175.1 Verrucomicrobiota bacterium | reverse complement strand
GGAGTGCCGGTCTGTGACCGGCTTTGGGCAGAGTTATGCGGGTAAGTCGGTCACAGACCGGCGCTCCGCTCAATCCAAAAACTGAATCTTCACGCCGCCTTCTTTGGGCTTGGAAAAGCTATCGAGCAATGTCGGCGCGGTGGAACTCCCCAGTGATTTCGCGGACTCCGTTGGTTTCATGCACGTCTCCGCCTGCGGACTCAACGCGGAACGCAGCGCACCTTCCACAAGTTGGGAACAGTGAATCTTCATCGGCGGCAGCGGGCCAAGTTCGCCAGCAAGTTCTTCAGGCTTGAGAGCCAACGCTTCCTCCGCCGTTTTGCCGCGAATCAATTCCGTCGCCAAGCTCGCCACTGCGATGGCGGTCTCACAGCCGAACGATTGGAACGTGGCGCGGTCAATGACGCGTTTGCCATCCTGCTGCTTGAACTTCACCCACATCCGCAGCATCTCGCCGCAATCGGAATTGCCCACCGTGCCGATGGCGTCCGCATCGGCCAGCTCGCCCATATTCTGGGGATTGGCGAGTGCCTGCTGAATTCGTTTCTGTAAATCGTCGTTCATGTTAAGGCTTGGAGCTAAATAATACTTGCTGCGAGGCTTCACTGTAGATTTCAACAATATCTTCTTCGAGGAAATCAAGTCCACCACCTGAATGGAACACCTTTGACTTTTTCGCCAGCACCTTCACCACTTCAACAATAACTCCACACCAAAGCCCATTTTTATCATAAACTGTCTTATCAACGGCGCGACAAGAAGCGAGTCGGAAAACTTCGCCGTCTTTGAAAGTTACTCGAACAACAACATCTGATGCTGTTGGGAAATCGTTGATGAGGCTGTGGCTTTGATCGAATGACATATCCAGATTTACCCCAGTTTATATCGCCGCATCGTCGTCTCCACTTCCTGCGCCCACGCATCAATGCCGCCGCGCAGCACGCGCACGTTCTGCAAACCGTGCCCCATGAAATACGCCGCCGCATCCAGCGCCGTCTTGCCCTGATGATCCACGATGACGAGCGGGCGCGTGTTCGAGCCGTCGCCCATGATCTGCCGCATCACGTCCTGCGACATCAGTTGTGAACCTGCGATGTTCACCGCTTCAAACTCCTCGCGCGACCGCACATCCAGCAACCGCACCGCCGCGTCTTGCTTCCGCAACTCAGCAAGCTCGATTGCGCTGATGAAAATCTTTGCGTCCTGCTCGTGGCTGGATTGGATGTGTGCCAGCACTTCGGCCACATCGAGATTGCCGTTGCGCGCACAAACTTGAGCGAGCGTTTCCGTGGGTTGAAAACCGCAACTGGCACAACCGCCGATGTGATAACGGCGGAACAATGCCCGTTGCGCGCCGGGAAAAACTTCCAACACCGCGCTCATGGCGGACTCGGATGAAATGGATTCTGTTTGCACGACACTGCCATCTTGCGGGGAAAACGCGTGTGTGTCCATCCAGCTCACGCCCGGTAATGCCCGAATTTGTAGGCGACGAGGTGACGAGTCGTTCCGGTGAAGCACTCCTTACGTCGTGCCCTACAGTTGAATTAGGGATTGCTGATGCTTTCCCGTCCAGCTTGATTATTTGAGAGCGCGCAGCCGGAAGAACCGTGCCGTGTTCGTAGAAACGGATTCCTGAACGGTGATCGTTTCAATCGGCCCGCCGTCCACGATGGAGATCGGCGCGGCACTTGCCCAATTCGTCAGATCGGGCGAAACCTCCATCGTGAGCGCGACATCGGCGGCGGCTTTGAGATGCGGATAGGTGAGTTGCACGAGATTACTGGTGAAGAGCAATGTCGGGAACATCGAGCCGTCGGCGATTTTGGGTTCGCGCCCCATCGCGTATTCGAGAAGGTTCGCATAACGGTCGCCATCGGGGTTCGCCGCATAACCGCTGATGAGCGTGTTGGTGAACTCCGTGGCGGTGAACTTCGCTGCCGCCCAGAATTCGTAGGTACTGTTGACGCGCACGGTCACGACGCCTTTTGCCGTGTTACCATTGGTGTCTGTGACGGTGTGACGAACGTGATAAATCCCTGGCGTGTAAAAAATCTTCACCGGATTGAAGTTGGTCGCAGACTCGCCGTCTTCATAAGTCCACTGCGCGTCACGGCCTGGCGCGGAGCCAGCGGTGGCGTTGGAGAGAAAGGTCACGGTGAGCGGCGCGTTGCCATTCGTCGGGCTGCCGGTTGGCGCACACGTTGGGCCGCCGGGAGAATTTGTTTTCAGATACCACGGAGTCGTAGTCGCGTCGGTTTTGAAAAATGAAACCAACTGTCGCGCGACCACTCCCACGCCGTTCGTGTTCGGATGGGTGTAGTCGGTTTCCAGATCAGAACACAGCCACGTCAAACCGTCACCGCGCGGCACGAGTCCATCCGCCCAAGTGTAAGCGCCCCAAGAAATCCACGGCGCGACGACCGGGCCGTTGGTGGGATTCCAATTCAGATTCGTGCTGCCGTTGATTTGGTCTTCAATCAGCCATTTGGCGGCGAAGCCAGTTTCAAACGCGTAAGGCTCTGGATTCAACGCACCGAACACCGACGTGTAAGCGCGGGTGCGTGGCGCGAGATAGGCGAGCTTGAGGTTTGGATAAAGCAGCTTGGCGTTGCGAAGGATCATTCCCATTTGATCTCTCAACGCCTGCGCGTGTGCGGGAAACGCGCCATAGGTATGTGGGCCGCCGATGGCTTCCTTCAACCACAGCACTTGCACCTGATTCGTGTTCACGCCCGCCAAGAAGAGCCGCTGAGTGATGACCGTGGACCAGTTTGTTGAAAAAAGATTTGTCCACTTCGGCGCATCTTGTCCGCCGATGGCACCGTCCACGATTTTCACTCTTGGGTTCAAGCTCGGATCATTCGTAGCGAGTATGGTGAAATTATTCGTGCCCTTGGTAGCCCACTCCTGAGTGGCATTGGACATGCCGAGCGACAGGAGGACGATCTTCCCGGTGTTCGTGTTCACATTGCCAGCAGCGTCGAGAGGCTTGATGGATTGTGCGATGGCGATACCCGCAGCCTCGTGCGTGGGTGGACGCTGATTCGCGCCGCCGGGATAAAGCCCACCGCTTGAGCCGAGGTAGGTGCTGAACCCAATTTCTGGGAGCGGCTTGATGCCAGTGTTTGTGAGCGTGCAATCCGCGTGGGCGGCAAGGGTCGCCACGCTCATGATTATCAGAGCTAGCCGGGTGGTCATGACAATGATGATAGCAGATCAGCCGAAAGAAATCGAGATGGAACTGGTTCACCGATTGGCTTCGGCAAGCAGCACCATCCAGTGCAAGAACTCATAGGCTGGTGGTCGTGAACCGTGGTTGAATTCAATGATTGAATTTCTTTTACCCGGCTCGCTGGAGTGTGGCACACTGCCAGTTATGCAGCGCGGGACGCTTCAGGTGTCCGGGCAAAACATTGCCTCTGTTTGGTGCGCTGTTCACAATCAGATGAAGGTGTCGTCCATGATGTCGGAAACAAAACCCGCGCCCAACGTGGAGCAGGCGGCGTGTCTTGTTAAAAAACTTTCAGGCATTGTTCCCCCCGTCCTCACACCGTTGCGCGAACGCGACGCGCTGGATGTGGCGGGGTTGGAGCGGTTGATCGAACACATTCTCGCTGGCGGCGTGCATGGATTGTTCATCCTCGGCACGAGTGGCGAAGGGCCGGGGCTGAGTTATCGCCTGCGACGCGAAGTGATCCAACACGTCTGCAAACAAGTGCGCGGTAGAGTGCCCGTGCTCGTCGGCATCACGGACACGGCGTTCACGGAGTCCATCGCCATCGCTCGATACGCGGCGGATGCCGGCGCGCAAGCCGTGGTTTCCGCCGGGCCATATTATCTGCCCGTCGCGCAGCCAGAGTTGTTGGATTATGTGAATCGCCTCACGCAAGAGCAGCCATTGCCGTTGTTCATCTACAACATGCCGCAACTCACCAAGGTTCACTTCGAGACGGAAACCTTGCGCCAAGTTTCGCACCTAGAAAAAATCGTCGGCCTCAAGGACAGCTCTGCTGATCTCGTCTATTTCGACAAGCTCGTCGCACTCAAACGCGACCGCCCGGATTGGTCGGTGCTCGTCGGCCCGGAACATCTGCTGATGGAAACGATGCGGCGCGGCGGCGATGGCGGCGTGAACGGTGGTGCCAATTTTTATCCAAGCCTGTTTGTAGAATTGTTTCAAGCCATCAAAGCGCGTGATTCGCAACGCGCTGACGGTCTTCAGGAAAAACTTCTGCAACTTGGCGCCATTTACACCGTGGGACAGCACGCTTCCGCTGTAATCAAGGGGATGAAGTGCGCGTGTTCGCTGCTTGGGATATGCGACGATCTGATGGCTGAACCGTTCGAGAAATTTCACGCGTCGGAACGGGCGAAGATTCGCGCGGTGTTGGAATCGCTGGAGTTGTTGCCTGCGGAAAAAACTGTGGGCGTTTGAGCCTTGAAAGCGGAGTGCCCTGAAAGCGTTCGGGGCAGCAGCGCGACCAGTCAGACCGCTCTCGGAAAATCCACGTCACATGCTTTTGGCATGTCGCTGTGCCCGGGGACGGGCACACTCCGTCATCGCATCGCCTTCACCAACGCCGCCACTCGCTTCGCATCCACGGGATTCGCCAGCTTGCCATCCTTCTTCAACGACGATCCGACGATCACTCCATCTGCAAATCGCAGATACTCTTTCACGTTTGTCGCGTTCACGCCGCTGCCGAGCAGCAGCGTCGTCTTCGGACACGCGCGGCGCACGCGTTCCACATCCGCCATGTCTGCGGCCTGGCCGGTGCCGACGCCGGAGACGATGAGTGCATCCGCCAACCCGCGCTCCACGGTGTCGTGCGCGCTGTCCTCAATGCTCCAATCGCCGAGCGGCACAGCGTGCTTCACATGGACATCGGCAAAAATCTTCGCGCTGGGCCGGACACGTTCGCGATAGCGCACTGTGTTGAAAGCATCGCCTTCGATCAATCCCTGATCGGTGAGCATCGCGCCGGTGTGGATGTTCACGCGGATGAAATCGCCATCGCACGCGGCGCAGAGCGCGAGCGCAGCACAGGCGTCGTTGCGAAGCACATTGAACCCGATGGGCAACTTCACCGCCGCGCGGATCGCACAGCCCGCCGCCGTCATCGCAGCGATGGTTTCCGGACCGACGGCAGATTTGGTGAATGGCACGTCGCCAAAGTTCTCGACGAAGATCGCGTGTGCGCCGCCGCGTTCGTAGGCAACCGCATCCGCCACGGCGAAGGCGATGAGCGATTTGAGATCACCGCCCCAACGCGGCGAGCCAGGTAGTGGACGGAGATGAACGACGCCGATGAGGGATTTCGACGTAAGAGTGAATTGAGATTTCATGGTCATCGAATGATGAAGCACCAAGCACCAACATCCAAGCTCCAGAGAAGCTTCAAGCTCCAATTATCCGACGAACATTCGCAAGGTCGCCCGGTTTGAAACTTGGGTATTGGGATTTCTCTGGAGCTTGGATGTTGGTGCTTGGAATTTTTCACGCCGTGGGTTGTTCTTCGCGCAGTTTTTTCAACGCCGCCAATGCCGCCTCGCTCTCTGCGAGCTTCTTGCTTTTGCCGGAGCCGCTCGCCAGTTCCACACCCGCATGATGCACTGTGCATTCAAACAACCGGTCGTGATCCGGCCCGGTGGCGGAGATGACGTGATACTTGGGCGCGACCGGCGACTTGGCTTGCAACAGTTCCTGTAACTCGCCTTTCGGATTGTCCAACACGGGAATCACGCTGACCTCGCCAAAGCCTGAGCTGAATTCGCGAAGGATGAACTCCCGCGCCGCGTCGTAGCCGCCATCCAGAAAAATCGCGCCGACGACTGACTCATAGGCGTCAGCGATTGCGGAGGAGCGTTCGCGTCCGCCGTGGGATTCTTCGCCACGACTCAGGACGAGATGCGTTCCAAGTTCAATCGCCCGACCTCGCACGGCGAGCGAGCGGCGGTTCACCAGTTTGGCGCGCGCCTTGGTCAATGGGCCTTCGCTGAAGCCGGGAAACTTTTCGTAAAGTTCGCGGGTCAACGCGAGTTGTAGCACGGCGTCGCCGAGAAATTCCAGACGCTGATTGTGTTGCACGGGTGCGCCGAGTTCGTGGGCCACGGACGGATGCGTGACGGCGACGAGCAGCAGGCTCTCATCGCGAAAGTCATAACCAAGTCGGGCTTGGAGGGCGGCGAGATCAGGCACGGCGGAAAGGTTAAGCGGTGGTTGCGGGTTCAGCGACGGCGGTTTCACTTTCGCTGGAAGCAAGGGATTCATCCGCTGGCGCGGCGGCGACTTCAGGCTGATTCACGGGCACAGAGCCTTCGAGTTGCGGCGCGCTGAAACCATGTTCCAACAGATGCGCGACGTCGCGTTGAACCTGTTCAAGCTGGTTCAAATGCAGATCGGGATCGGTGATCGTGAACACATCGCCGGTCTTGGCTTGTTCATAGATGAACGTGCGACGGCCGTCGCGAATGATCTGTTCCTTCACTTTGAGGATGCGTTTGCGTTCAAGCATCACCGCGAGGATGAAGCCCGCCGGGATGTAACGCGGATCATTCTGCTCAATGAGTTTCTTGAGCAACGTCTCCGCAGTTTCTTTTTGAATCGCCTCCACCGCCGGGGTCGGAGCGATGTAGTTGCCCTGCCAGCGAGAGATCAGTCCTTTGGGATTGGCGTTGTCAGCGGTTTGCTTCTGCCAGCAAGGTTCGCACACGTCCGAGCGGAGCAGATCGGGTGAGCCGTCCAGCAGCAGCGTGTGATAAACCTGCCTGTCCGTGAAAGGCTGCTGGCACGCTTCGCAAGCGTGCCCACGGGATTGAATATTCCACTCGTTCATGAATTACAACGTATCACTGGTTGTGCGGGCAATCGCCTGCCCAGACACACAACCAGCTAACGCTGATATGAAACTAGTTTTACTCTGGTAGCGACAACAAAAAATCTGCGGAAGCGTAACGCTTTAATGGCCGGGAGTGAACGAGAAGACCGGAGCCGAAGCTCCGGTCATTACTGTTTCAGGTTCGAGGTGCTACCGCGCTACTGGCGCAACCGGAAGAATCGGGTGTCGGTCGGAGAACCCGAGCGTGTCGGACGGCAATCGGTGTCTGACTCTGGCATTTGCCAGACGCGACGCACCACCTCGAACATCTCCGGGTCGAACTCCTTCAACTCATCGCGAGTGAACGGTTGAAAATCATTCCTGCCGAAATATGCCTCGGTCGCTTCGGCGAAATATTCCTTCTCGTTGTTCATGGCGTAATGCCGCTCGCGCTTTCCATCGCGAAGCACAGATTCATATTTCTTTGAAGCCTTTGCCGCCTCGTAGCAGCGCTTGATGCCGGGATGATTGTCGCCAAGTGATCGTTTGTGATAACCGTGCGCCAGCTCGTGCAACACCATCCACGGTTGCTGCTTTGTCCATGTGAGAAAGTTTTCCGGGTTGGACAATTCCACGCCACCGGTCTTGTCCGGGTTCACGCCGTTGCTGCGCAACCATTCGTAGGACTCGTGATAACACATGCAGGGGAATTGTTTGCTGGAACGCTCCACCCAAATTGGTATCTGGCGCAATTGATCCAACGGCATGGTGGGAATCACATTCGTGACTTGGGCGAGCTGCGCTTCCAACAACTTCAGTGTCTGCGCGCAAAGATTTGTTTCAGAGAGCAACTTCTCATTCACCATCACGCGCCAGCCGAGAATGTTTTGTTCGCGGTAATCCGAGGTCGGATCGTAAGCAGGTTTGCCTGTGACGATGAGCGGCGGTGGATTTGTTATCTCTGCGAAGGTTTGAGTCGCAAAGAAAGCGGCAACGCAGAGGAGCAAAGGGGAAAGGGAGAAAGGGCGAGAAAATCTCACCCATTCTCCTCTGCCTCTTTTTTCTTGTTCAATTCCTCGCATCAGAAGGTGTGCCTTTGTTACACCCCAGTCGCAATCGCATCCCCCATCTCGCGTGTGCCGACGCGCTTCGCGCCGGATTCACTCGCGCTGAAGATGTCTCCAGTGCGATTGCCTGCGTTGATGGCTTTGGTCACTGCGGATTCAATAGCTGCCGCCGCGTCGTTGAGTCCGAAGCTGTGACGCAACATGAGCGCGGAGGAAAGAATCTGCGCGATGGGGTTCGCGAGGTTTTTGCCTGCGATGTCTGGCGCGGTGCCGCCAGCCGGTTCGTAGAAGCCAAACGTATTTCCTGCACTCGTCGCACCGAGGCTCGCGCTGGGCAGCATGCCGAGTGACCCGCCGAGCGCAGCGGCTTCATCACTGAGGATGTCGCCGAACATATTTTCGCAGAGCATCACGTCGAACTGCGTCGGCCGCAGCATGAGTTGCATCGCGGCGTTGTCCACGAACATGTGTTCGAGTGTCACGTCGGGATAATTTTTGCCGATGCGCGTGACGACTTCGCGCCAAAGGATGCCGTTCTCCAACACGTTCGCCTTGTCAATGCTCGTAAGTTTCTTGCGGCGCAATAGCGCAGACTTGAAGGCGACATGCGCGATGCGTTCGATCTCTGGCGTGGTATAGACCATCGTATCAATCGCGCGCTGATTGCCACCGCCGATGGCTTCAGTTTTTTTAGGCTGGCCGAAATACATGCCGCCGGTGAGTTCGCGCACGACGAGGATGTCAATGCCGTCGCCTTGACGTTCCTTCGCGAGCGGACATGCGTGAGCGAGAGCCTTGGGCAACGTCACCGGGCGCAAGTTCGCGAACAAACCAAATTCCTTGCGGATGCGTAGCAGCGCAGCGCGCTCAGGGCGTTCTTCTTTGGGAATCGTCGGATCGCGGTCAGGCAAGCCGACCGAGCCAAAGAGGATCGAATCAGAATCTTTGCAGAGCGCGAGTGTGGCATCGGGCAACGCTTTGCCAGCGGCGTCAATGCCCGCCCAGCCGACGGGTGCTTCGGTAAGCTGAAGCGTGAACCCAAATTTCTTTTCCGTGACGCGGAGGACTTTGATAGCCTCGCGCATGACTTCTGGGCCGATACCGTCGCCCGCGAGCGCGGCGATCTTGAAATTCGTTGAACTCATAAGAGCGCGAAGAGTAGCAGGCTGAAGCATCGGATTCCAAGCACAAGCTCAGGGGGTTGACTGAAGTGCGACTCAAAAAAAGCGGACGGAAAGAATTTCTTTTGTGACGTTGCGGACGACCAGTTCCGCCATGCCGACGATCAGCCTACCGTGGCGGGATTTTTTGTCAGGACAAACTGCCCTCGATTTACGTCGAGGGCACGAACTACGAAGGCTCGAAGTGCGCGATGCGGGGAGCATTTATTTTTGCGGTGGGATTGTTCCGTGAGGGTTCAGAAAAAGTTCGGAATCGAATTGTTTAGCTTGAGCGGGATAAAGTATCTCAATAGTCTGCTAGAACGGAAGGCGGGGTAGCCAAGTGGTAAGGCACGGCTCTGCAAAAGCTGCATTCGTCGGTTCGATTCCGACCCTCGCCTCCAATTCTAACTGCGTGTGCAGCAAAGGCTTAGGCGGCTAGGGACCCAAAGCTGTGTCTGAAATTGAGCGCAGAATTGTTAGGACGAGAGAATCGCTGACAATCCTCGCAGTATCTTCACACTGCTTTTTCGCGGGTTTTCTCGGAATCGGCGAAATTGTGCTCGTCGACAAAAATGAAAGCACGTTTCCGAATGCTGTTTAGGGCTGGGGTTTATTATTCCTTCGACCGGGAAGG